>JAOAHJ010000009.1 GCA_026415295.1 Spirochaetota bacterium
AACACCAATTGAAAATATATTATTCTTTTTGCATGCATTAAAAACACCAAGATTAGTTCCAGCAGCAACTGCATAAACTATATCAAACTTCATTTTATTATATAAATTATCAATAACTTCAAAAGCTTCTTTTGGAGAGTTCCATACCTTTTCACTTTCAATATAATCAGAAAAATAAACTTTATTAATTTTTATATCAGAAACCACATATTTGGCTCCCTGTTCAAAACCAACATAAAAATCATCTATTACATCTAAATTCATACCTCCAAAAAACAAAATTGATTTTTTTTTACTTACTAAAGATGAAAGTGCTCCCACAAGAAATGAAACCTCATTTTGTTTAAATAAAACAGAAGACATATTATTTAAATATTTATCAAACTTATTATCAAGAAGTATAAAATGAATATTTTTGTAAATTTGAGCTAATTCTTTTATCACTTCCAAACCATCATATCCTTCACCAACTATTATATATTTCATGCCCTCACCAACAAATTGATTTATTTTATTAATTATATCATTTTTATCTTTTGGGGCATAATAAGTTATGTCAATATTAAACATATTCTTAGCTTTTATAACACCATTATACTGCATATCATTAAATGATTTATCTCCTAAACCTCCATAACCAAATATAACTCCAATTTTTGTTTTAGTTTGAAATTTTTTATTTAGAGTTTGTACTTTAGTTAAACTTTTATTTATTCTAAAAAAATAGAATAAAGTAAAAATTATAAAAAATAAAATTAGAATTATTAATATTTCTTTTCTAATTTTTTTCATAATATTTCTCCTTAATTTTTAATCTTACGTAAATATTAAATTAAATCCATACAATAATATCTTATAGTTTAACAAATATTGTTAATTAAAAAAATTAAAAAATTTTTATAAATTAATTAAAAATTTCTTAAAATTAAAATATATATTTATTAATCTATACTTTTAAATTTATCAATAAGTACATTAATCTCAAATGGTTTTGAAATAAATCCATAAACTCCATTTTCTATACAATCTTTTATTTTTTCATCTTCAGTAAACCCAGATATCATTATTACTTTTACATTTTTATTTATTTTCTTAAGCTCAAGAAAGGTATCTTTCCCTGATAACCCTGGCATAATAAGGTCTAAAATAATAATATCAATAAAATCTTTTTCTCTTAAATAAAGATCAATCCCTTTTACACCATTTTCTGCTTCTTTTACATGAAAACCCATTTTCTCAAGTCCTTTTTTAAGGAAATACCTAATATTTTCATCATCATCGATTATTAGTATATTTTGTATATTTATTTTTTTTTCATTGATTTGTTTATTAATTTCTTTATTAAGCTTAACATCCAAATTAACTTGATCTATAGAAGAAAATTGGGTTATATCATTCTCAATTTTATTATTAATATTATTAATAATAGGTAAATAAACATAGAATTCTGTTCCTTCATAAAGTTTTGACTTAAAATCAATAAAACCCCCATGATTCTGAATTATCTGTTTTATTATATAAAGACCAAGCCCTTCTCCTTTATCTTTTGTCTTTGTTGAAAAAAATGGTTCAAAAATTCTCTCCTTTATCTCCTCTGGAATTCCAATTCCATTATCTTTTACTGTTACCTTTAAATAATTTTTATTTTCAATCTCTACTTCCTCAAATGTAATTTTAATTAAATTATATCTTAAAATACACTTCCTCTGTAAGTCATCAGATATATTATAATACATTTCAAAATCTTTTCTAATTCCATTCTCATACATAATAGTCATAGAATGGTAAGAATTTATTAGCAAATTAATAAATACACTTTCTAAATGTTCTTCTATTCCACTAACAAAATATTCTTTATTGTTTGGATTAAATATTTCAATTTCAAGATTTTTCCCTGTAGAACTTTTTATTATTGCAACTACCCTATTTATTATTTCATTGATATTTATATTTTTAAAATCAATTTCTTTCTTTCTTGTTAAAAGACTTAATTTTGAAATCAGATTTGAAGCTTTTTTAACTGATTCACTTATTATTGAGATACTTTGAAGGTAATTGTCCATTAATCTATATTTTATATAATTTAAATCATCTCTAATATTTAAAACCTCTTTACCATTAGTATTTAAATCAGCACCTCTATTCTTTGTAAAATTTCTTTTTTTATGAAAATCTATTATTTTTAAATATTGTTTAATGGTGTTTTCTATATATGATAAATCATCTTCTATGTCCATTTTTAGTAAATTAATTCCTCCTATTAAAGCCCCTAAATAATTATTGATATCATGAGATAAACCTCTTATTAAATTGCTAATCGATTCTATCTTTTGAACTTCAATATCCCTTTTAATTTTTCTTAATTCATCAGTAATATCATCAAATTTAAATATTAAATATTTAATATTACTTTTCTCAAAAAATGGAATTACTGTAATATTATAAACTCTATCTTCTCCATTTTCTAATAAAAATCTAACCTGTTTTTTACATATATTTTTGTTTTTATTAGTCTCAGAAATTAATTCATTAATTAAACCTTCCCTTTTTTCATCATCATCTCTATAAATATCAAGAATTTGATAAAAACTATAATCATAAATATTTGCATTTTTTTCTTTATATCTAGGCTGAACTAAATTATTATAGAATTTATCATTATAATTTATAATACTAGCTGTTTGATCTATCGTAATAAGCTCTGATGGTAGTAAATTCATTAAATGGAACAGAAGATTTTTTTGATCTTCATATTCTTGCCTAAAAATTTTCTCTTTTTGATATTCTATTTTTAATTTTAAATTTATCTCATTTAAATCAATTAATATTTTCTCAAAAAATTTTGAAAAACTTACAATTTCATCTTCTTTAAAGTTAAAATCTTTCTCAATTGATTTTTCTTCATTATTATTTTTTGAATTATTTAATTTAAGTATATTTAAAATATTTTTCTGTAATAAATAAAATGGCTTAAGCAATAAATGAGTCAAATTATATGTTATAAAGGCTGTTAGTAAAATAAAGGAAAAAAGAATAAAAAGAGCTATATACAAGAGTTTATAATAATAAGAAAATGCATCCTTTATAAACACAGTAGAAACAATAATAAATTTAAATTTTTCAGAATAACTAAAATATGCTAATTTTTTATATTGTTTTATTCTATCCTTTTTATAATCATACCAATAATATTCAATATAACCTTCTTTTTTTCTAACTATCTCTTTTATCATTTCCTTGTTTTTTTTATCTTTTGCATTTAGAAAATTACCTTTTTCAAAGGAATGAATTATTATATTTCCAGAATAATCAATAATAAAAGAGTTCCCATTTCCAAAATTTCTAATATTAAGTATAATATTTCTAAATTTATCAATATCTAAAAGATAATAAAACTCATCCTTATACGAAGAAACACATATAATCCAATCAAATTCTTTAATATAATTTAAATACATTGATTTATATTTAGGATATGGATCTGATGGATTTGCCCATAAGTATTCCATATATCCATTTTTAAGCTCTACTCCTTTTTTTACAAAATCAACATAACTAACATCTTCACCTTCAATTTCTGGATGTAAATCTAATATTACCTTATAAGGATAATCTTTTATATTCCATATAAAAATATATCCTGTTTTCCCAATTTTCTGATTTCTCAAGTAATTTTTAATATTTTCTTTTGCTTTTTTTTCTGCAATAATTCCTTTTTTATAATCTTCAATCTCTTTAAAAATATAGATTTTATTATTTTCAGAAATTAATTTTAAGTGATTTTCTATAGCTAAGTTAAAATAAACATCAACTGTTGAAATGAAAATTTCATTTGTTTTTTTTAATTCATCTAATATTTTTTGTTTTTGATAATAATAATCCACTATTATAAAAATTAAAAAGCAAATAGAAATAATTAAGCTTGCAATCAATATATTAATAATGATAAACTTTTTTGATATTTTCATAATGTATATATTATTAAGATATTATATATTATTAATTTTAATATCTTTTTTTTATTTTTCAAAATTTTATCGTATTAGTTATTTTTTATAATTTTGTATTGAAATTTTAAAGAATATAAATTAATATTTCTAATGATAAAATTTTTATAATAATGGTTTATATTTTTTAAAAATTAGATTGTGGTTATGAAAGAAAATAAATTATTAAACTATTTTAATTTCTTTATTTTTAATATTTTATTGATAATAATTTCAATCTCATTTTTTTTGATAAATTCGTGCTTTTATAACAGAACTAATGATAATAAAACTTATATAAATAAAAAAGATACAGTTAAAATATTAGATGATAATATAAATAATTTAAAAGGGTATATTTATTATTTTGTAGATAAAAAAGATATCTATAATTTTGAAAATATAAAAAATAATGAAAAAATTTTCATCCTTTCATCTGAAGAGTTCCCAAATTTTGGCTATTCAAGTTACACATATTGGTTCAAATTTAAGGTAAAAAAAAATAAAGATGTTCCACCCCTTTTTTTTATAGAAATAGCTTTTCCTCCTCTTGATTATATTGAACTATATTTTCAGGATGAAAATAATAATTATATAACTTTTATTACAGGTGATAAGTTTAACTTTGAAAAGAGGCCATATTTTCACAGAAATTTCATTTTCCCTATAAAATTAAATTCTGATGAAAAAGAATATACTATATTTATTAAATTAAAAACAGAATCTTCTGCTGTTTTACCAATTAAAATATATTCAGAAAAAGCATTTATAGAGTATTTATACAGAAATAATTTATTTATAGGAATCTTTTATGGTATTTTAATAATAATGTTGTTTTATAATCTTTTTCTTTTCTTGGCCTTAAAAGATCTTTCATACCTATTTTATGTATTTCATTCTATTTCTTATATCATTTACCAATCAGTTTGGGATGGACTTTTCTTTCAATACTTTATAAGTAATAATATCATACTAAATAATCTACTAAATCCTTTTTTAATGGCTTTAACCAATTTAACAGGTATATTTTTATTAAGATTTTATTTAAATATTGATACCCACTCGCCATTACTTTTTCAAGTCTATAGAATATTTGTTATTTTTGGAATTATTGTAACTATTATCCCTCTATTCTTAAGGTATAGCTTATCTGTCAAAATTACCACTTTTTTTATATTACCATCTGTTATATTTTTAATTTTTGGAAGCTATATATCATACAAAAAAGGATTCAAATATTCAAGGTTTTTTTTATACGCATGGTCTATTTTTTTAGTAGCAATACTTATGAATGTTTTTAGAGCTTTCAAAATTTTACCCACAAATAAATTTACACTTCAACTAAGCTTACAATATGGCTTCCTTTTTGAGAATTTATTACTTTCTTTTGGACTTGCTGATAGAATAAATACTTTAAGAAATGAAAAAGAAAAATCACAAAAAATGCTTCTTGAAACTCTTGAAAAAACAAACAAACTTAAAGATGAATTTTTAGCAAATACCTCTCATGAGCTTAGAACCCCATTAAATGGAATTATAGGGTTGTCAGAATCAATTCTTGAAGGAGCCTGTGGAGAAATAAACAATGAAGTTAAAAATAATTTAAAGCTTATCATTTCTAGTGGAAAAAGACTTGCTACACTTATAAACGATATTCTTGATTTTTCCATGATTAAAAATAATGAGTTAAAAATAAACATAGAACCTGTAGATGTTTATTTGAATGTTGAATTAACAATATCTATACTAAAACCTCTAGTAAAAAATAAACCTTTAAAAATTATAAATTATATCGCCCAAGACTTTCCTTTTATTTTAGCTGATAAAAATAGGTTTCAACAAATTTTGACAAACATAATAGGAAATTCAATTAAATTTTCAGAATCTGGTTTTATTGAAATATACGGAACTACAGAAGATAATAATGCTATAATAACCATTTCTGATACAGGAAGAGGTATTCCACAAGAAAAACTTCAGACTATTTTTGATCACTATAATAGAATAACTGATTTAACTAATATTGAAGGGACTGGTCTTGGCTTACCTATTACTAAAAAATTATTAGAATTATTAAATGGAGATATTAAAATAGAATCAAAAGTAAATGAAGGAACAAAAGTTACCATATATCTTCCATTATATAAGGGTAAAATAGAAAAAATATCTCAAGATGAATATGTTCTTCTTTCAAGATTAAGAGAAGATGTAGAAATTTCTAAAAAAACAATGGAATCATTAGTTGCTTCAAATGAAAAGGAAATATATAGTATCCTAATAGTTGATGATGAGATTGTAAATTTACAGGTTTTAACCAATTACCTTATATTAAACAATTACAAAGTAATTACAGCATCCTCAGGCTATGAATGTTTAAATATACTGAATAAAAAAGAACAAAAAATTGATCTTATAATTTTGGACATTATGATGCCAGGACTTAATGGTTATGAAGTTTGTTCAGAGATAAGAAAAACTTATCTTCAAACAGAACTCCCCATAATTCTATTAACAGCTAAAAATCAAGTATCTGACCTTATAGAAGGTTTTTCAGTAGGTGCAAATGATTTTTTATTAAAACCTGTTAATAAACCAGAACTTCTTGCAAGAATAAAAACACATATACAACTTGCCAAAATTAACGAGGCTTATCAAAGATTTGTTCCAAAAGAGTTCTTAGAACAAATTAATAAAACCAACATTCTTGATGTTTCTCTTGGTGATCACTCAAGAAAAAACATGACCATACTATTTTGTGATATTAGAGACTTCACAACACTATCTGAAACGATGAATCCGGAAGAAAACTTTAATTTTATCAATTCATACTTAAGAAGAATCTCTCCAATAATCCATAAATATGGAGGTTTCATAGATAAATACATTGGTGATGCTATTATGGCTTTATTTTCTGATAATATTAAAATTGAAGATGTTATAAACTGTTCAATTGAAATACACAAAGAAATCGAAATTTACAATATACATAGAAAAAAAACAGGCTATGTTCCTATTAGAATTGGAATAAGTATTCACAAAGGGGATTTAATGCTTGGAACAATTGGAAGTGAAAAAAGAATGGAGGGAACTGTTATTGCTGATTGTGTTAATATGGCTTCAAGAATAGAGAATTTAAATAAAATATTTAGAACAAATGTCTTAATAAGTGAAGATATTTATGATATTGTTAAAAATAATAAAGAATTTAATTTTAGATTTATTGGTAAATTTAAAGTCAAAGGGAAAGAGATACCTGTTAAAATTTATGAATTACTTAATTCTTATGATATTGAAACTTTTAATAAAAAAATAAAAACAAATGAACTATTTTCAAAATTTTTAGAATATTTTTATAATAAAGAGTTTGATAAAGCCAAAGAAATAGGAGAAAATATTTTATCATTATATCAAGATGACCAAATAACAAAATTATATCTAGAAAGTATAGATAAACTACAAAACGATAAAATAACAAAAAGGAATCTGTACTCATTTTTAGAAAATATTAATTTTTTTCTTTTTTGACCAATTTTGATTTCATTTTAATAAATAGATTTAAATATGAAAATTATATTATTCTGAATTAATTTATTTATTTTAAAGCTTACTCAAATTTAAAAAAATTAAAATAATAAAAGACATCATAAAGAAGCATAAATAATGTTGAAAATATCCTGCTTTGAAAACATCTTACTACTATTAAATAAAATATCGAATTCAAAAGCTTCATCAACAATTTTACCAATAATTTCCTTTTGCACATTATAGTAAGAAAGTCTAGATGGAAGATCATTATCAGAGATAATCTTCTGTAAATATTCAGAAACTAGAAGAGAAGACTCAAGAGGTGAAAGTCCTTCTGTTTTCAAATTCAAACAGTTTGCTACCTTTGTTAATTTATCACTATGAAAAGAAACATTAAACTCTACAATGTGTGGTGATAATATAATGGAAGCCATAAGTTTTGGTATTTTTAATATTGAAGCAACAGCTAAAGACAGAGCTTGTAGAAGAGAGAAGCCAGCTATTCTACCAGCTATCATTAAAAAAAGCCCACTTAAAGAAAGTTCTTTTTTTATTTCTAGATCTTCAGGGTATTCTATACCACTTTTGAAGTTTTTATTAATAGTTTCTATTGATTTAAAAAGCAATGTATCTGTAAAAATTGTAGATTTTTTTGAAATTATGGAGTCAATAGAAAATGAAATCATTTCAATAAGCATTGCACTCATTATTTTCTTTGAAATGTCAACAGAAAATGTTGGATCAATAAAAATATAATCTGCATATAGTTTTCTATCGGAGAATAATCTAATATGCCCAATATCTTGATCTTTATAATAGCAGGAATCACTTAATGCAAAATAATCACGAGGTGTTGTTGGGATTAAAATAACAGGTATCTTTTCTTTTAACTCCTCCTTATTTTTAATATAATAATAAAAACTTTTTTCATTGTATGCAAAAAGAGAAACAAGTTTAGCAATATTCAAAACTCTTTGTCCCCCCATTCCTATAACTACTTCAGCTCTAGAAGTTCTTGTTAAAATATTAATATTGTTTAAATCTTCTGAACCAGAATCAGAAGTAATTTCATCATAAATTAAATAATCAATTAAAAATGATTTTAATATTTTTTCAATTTTTGATATATAGTGAGTCTCATAAAATTTTTGTTCTGTTATAATAATAACTTTATTTCCGTGCTTCTTTATATAATCTCCCATCATCAATACAGAATCAATCCCAAAGACAACTTCAGTTGGTATTGAAAAGGAGAAAAAATTCATATTATAAAAGTCCTAAACTTTCAGCTATTTTTTTTGCAATGTCATCAATGAGTTTCTGAGTAATGTAATCTGGTTTATTAATTTTAGATTTAAGCTCTTCTATCTTTTCCTTATTATCAATTTCTGGAGCTTCCTTAACAATTTTAAAATATTTATCTCTTAGAGCCATTTCTTTAGCTTCTTCAGAAATTGATATATTATCACTTGCAGTATTAGTTTTTTCTTTTGGTTTAAGAGGCTTAACTTCTGATTGTGGATAAATTTTATTAATACCATTAATTTTATCAATGCTCATCTTATAGTCCTCCTGTTTCTATTATCGACAAAAGTTAAAAAATAATTATTTAACATTCTACTATTTTTTTTATAAATTTATTAAATTTTTTAACTATTAAAATTAAATAATTTAATCTTTTTTATTTTTTAATATTTTCGTATTAATTTAATAAATAAATAAATAATTTTTGTTTCTTTTTTTATGTTCTTTTCATCCATTTTTTTTATTATAGTTATTAATAATGATAACAAATTCACCCTTCATATTTTCCTCACTTATCATACTTTTGATATCTTTCAATTTTCCTCTAATTTTTTGCTCAAATTTTTTTGTAAGTTCTCTTCCAATAAAAACAAATACTTCATTGCCAAAAACATCTTCTATATTTCTTAAAGTTTCCATAACTCTAAATGGAGATTCATAAATAACAATTAACCCATTGAAGTTGATATACTGTAATAGAATTTTCTTTTTTTTTCCTTCTTTTTTAGGTAGAAACCCTAAAAAACAAAATGAATCAGTTGAAAACCCACATATAGATAAAGCACAGCTAAAAGCAGAAGCTCCAGGAACTGGAACAACTTCTATACCATTTTCATAACATTTTCCAATTAATATATTACCTGGATCAGAAATTGTTGGTGTACCATTATCAGTGATTAAAGCAATATTTTTTTTCTCTTTTATCAATATATTAATAATTTTATCAGAAAGCTTATTTTCGTTATATGAATGAAGTGAAATTAATTTTTTATTTATCGAATAGTGATTAAGTAATTTTAATGATATCCTTGTATCTTCACATAATATTATGTCAACATTATTTAAGATTTCTATAGCCCTAAATGTTATATCTTTTAAGTTTCCAATAGGTGTGCTAACTATATACAAACTACCCATTTATATATAAATTATTATTAATATTTAATTTTTCAATAAATTTATGAAAGTTTAAACTTTTATAATATTAAAATATTTAAATTTTCAATTTCTCAATTATACTATTAATTGACAATTATAAATTTGGAAATATTTTAAATAAAATTTATTAATCTATAAAAAATTAATACAAAATATTAGGAAATAAAGATGAATTTAAATAAAAACTATGGTTTTAAGATTTTTTTATTTACATTTCTCTCTATATTTATAGCCTTAATACTTTATAGTTTATTGGTTCCAAGAATTTTATTTTATAATCCAAATGAAACAATTCATTTTATAAAAAAAATGTTTACAAATGGTTTAATTATTGGGATTCTTGCTTCTTTAATAGTTTATCTGTATTACAAACCAACTGAGAAATTTATGAAATTATTTTTAAAAAACAATGATAAAAATCAATTTTTCAAAATTTTATCTATCACAAATGGGATAACTGTTTTTATTTTCTATGTAGGTGTCATTTTCTATCCCATTGGAACTTTTGTTAACACTTTACATTTACTTATAAATTTGGATAAATCAAATATTATTGAAATTTTATCAAGGTATATTTTAGCAATAAATTGGGGACTTATAAATGGTTTAATTACAGCAAGGCTACTTGAAATTATTCTACATCAAATTAGAAATGACCTTGGAATATATAAACTAGATGATAATATATTTAAAAAATATTACTTTTCATTAACTAAAAGATTATTTACACCACTTCTTTTTTTATTTTTTATGATCATAAATTCTAGCATATTCTTTATTTATTTTAATTCAGTTAAATTTATCTCATTTAAAGATACTATAATTAAAGCTTTATGGATCTACTTACTTTTATTTTTTATATTTTGTGTCATAATATTTATTATAATTTTAGAATATCAAACCAGTTTAAAAAAACTTCTGTCTCAAGTTTATAATTTAGCAAAAGGAAAATTTGATTTTAATAAAAGGATTCTCATTAATTCTTTTGATGATGTAGGATATCTCACATCTTTAATGAATATTATAATAGATAATATGGAAAAAATTTTTAATGAAATAAAACAGGATACAAAGTTTGTATCGGATAGTATATCAAATATGGATAACATGCTACAGGAATCAAAAAATATTTTTAATTCTTTACATGAATCTTCAAAAATATTAGAAGAAAATTATAACACTCAAGACAAAATAATAAGAGATGTTACTACAGGATTAAATGAAACAATAAAAATAATAGAAACTACTATTGATAATATTGAAGTACAAAATGAGAAGATTAATCAAATTGACAAAAAAATTAATGATTTTCTTGAAGAAATAAAAAACACAAACTCTAAAACACTTCAAACAAAAGAAGAATTTGAAAATCTTTTTGCTTTATTTAATAAGTGCTTTGAGCAAGTAGAAATCTCTTCAAAAATTGTAAAAGATCTTGGAGATTTTAGTAAAAAAATAAACAAAACTATTAGCATAATTAATTCTATAGCTGAGAAGACAAATCTTCTCTCTATGAATGCGTCTATAGAAGCTGCACATGCTGGTAAATTCGGTGAAGGTTTTGCTGTTGTTGCAAATGAAATTAGAAATCTTTCAGAAAATACAACTACCTCATCTGTTGAAATTGTTTCTATAATTAAAAACATGGACGAGAAAATTATTTTAATCAATGAAAATTTTAACAATCTTAATAATATTTTTAATAAAATTCTTGATTCTGTTAAAAACTCTAAAGAAATTATTGAAGAGCTTTTTATTAATTCTAAAAATCAATTAGATAACTCTAAAATTACAAATGATAATCTAAAAAATCTAATAAATTTAACAGAAAAGATAAGAGAAGGGACTTTAAACTTTGGTTCTTTATCAGAAGATATTGTAAATAATATAAAAAAGCTAAATGAGATATCAACAAAATCAAATAAAGATACAACAACTATTCTCAATAATATTAATATGATTAATGACTTTATAATTACAGTAAACCAAAACTTTACAGAAATAAATAAAAGAATGGATGAATTAAAAGAGAATATTTGATTTAAATCTTTAAATAATTTAAAATCTTTGTAATATTGTTAAAATTAAATCCCTTTGATTTTAAGTATTTTTTTATTTCTTCTATTATTTCTTTTTTAATATCTGAAATATTTTCTAACTTTTCTTTTTCAATATCTTGATTTTTTTTATTATTTAACTCTCTCAATTTTGATAAATATTTATGCTTTTCAAGTAATTTAAGCCCTACCTCAACCTCATCAGAAAGAGGATATATTTTTTCTAGTATACCATTAATACTGTAATTATTATATTTTTCATCCTCAAAATTTTTACCAAGTTTATAAATTAATTTTCTTTTTAAACTAATCCTAGAAACCAATTTCTCTTCTTTTTGATATCGTATAAAATCTTCAATATAATCTAGATCATCTATAAAACCTTCTTCTTTTAATTTTTGAATTGTTTCTTCTATAATCTCTTTATTAAAACCTTTTTTTAAAAGGTAGCATTGGACTTGAAAAAGAGTTTTCCTTCTTTTATAAATAATCTTTAAGACAGAATTATAAGCATCCAAAAGTTGTGATTCTTTATAAATAGAAAGTAAAAATTCTTCATCGATATCTATTTTATTGTCACCCCTTTTATAACCAGTATTAAACTGATTAAATATTTTCTTAACTATTTTATAATGATTTCCATCAAGAGATTTTAATATATAATATTTTTTGCTATTCTCAATAAAAAAAACCATATCTATCATCAACTTTTTTAAGAATTACTTTAAAAAAAATAATTTATTCATTTTATGTTTTCTTATTTTACAATTTTTATTTATTAAATTTTTTTATAAAATTTATTAATTTTCTAGTTTATTTACATTTAATTTATACCAACTAAATTATAATAAATATTTATTGAACCATAAATTAAGATATTAAAAAATAAATATCAAAAATAAAGTTTTCATTTAAATTATAAAATGTTAAAATAATTTATCAAATTTCAAATTTTTTAATGTATAATTAAAAAATAATCTCATCCTTTCAAAATCTTTTGTTCCACCTGTTGCAAAATCTTTTCTTCCACCACCTCTTACTTCAAAATAATAAGCTAAATTCTTTAAAATATCAGAGCAACTAAATAATTCAGAAATTTCCTTTGAAGATGAAACAACAACTTCCCCATTTTGATCCACTATATTTCCTATAATTATAATAGAATTTTTATCTGAAGTTCTTATACCATCTATAAAATCTCTTATCATTTTAATATCTCCTTGTTCAAATACTCCAGAATATAAATTAATTTTAGTATTTTTAATAGTTACTTCCTGATAAGAATTCTTTATTTCATTAAAAATTTCTTTAATTCTTTCTTTATTATATTTTTGTAATTCTTTTTTTAAGTATTTATTTTCTTCAATCAAATTTTTTGCTTTTTTTATTAAATTATATTCATCTTTTTGGCTAAATAAATTAACTAATTCTTTAACAATGTTTTCCTTATTTTTATAGTATTTATAAATTGCAGGACCTGTTATGGCTTCTATTCTCCTTATTCCTGAGGATATAGACTCCTCTTTTAATATTTTAAAATTCTGAATAAAAGAAGTATGAGGAACATGAGTCCCTCCACATAATTCTATTGAATAATCATCTATTTTAACAACCCTAACTTTATCAGCATACTTATCTTCAAACAGTGCTTTAGCTCCCATTTTCTTTGCATCTTCAATATCAATATTCTCATATATGGTAACTTTTAAGTCTTTTGATATTTTATCATTAACTTCTTTTTCAATTTGAAATAATTTATCATCTGGAATTTTTTCAAAATGAGTAAAATCGAATCTTAAAATATCTGATCCAACATAAGATCCTGCCTGTTTTATATGAGAACCAAGATTATTATATAATGATTGATGTAGAAGATGAGTAACTGTATGATTCCTCATAATATTATATCTTCTATTTTTATCTATTATTAAAAAACAATTAAAGTCTCTTAAATTTGGAAGTTTATCTTTTATTTCATCAATTATAAAATCTGTATTTATTATGTATCCTCTATGCATTGGGCCATAATTTGTTTTAAAAACATCATTAATAAAAAGAATTATATAATTTTTCAGTAAACTTTTTTCACTGTAAAATTTATAAACAAACTCTTCCCCTAAAGAATAAAAAATATTTTTTCTTTTTTCATCATCTATTTCAAATATGTCTATTTCAAATACTTTATTTATTATAAAATTACTCTCTTCTTCAGTTATTTCATCCTTTTTTATTAATACTATACCAATATCAGATACCTGTCCTCCAGATAAAGGATAAAATACTGAATCTTCAAAAAATATATCAAAACTTTCTTCAACATCAAAATCAAAATTAATTGCATTTATTTTTGTTTTTAAAAAATATTTATCATAATACATTATGTTTGTATTTCTCTTATTAAAAACAGTCCAACCATCACCCATAACTTTAGATAAATCAAGATTCTCCTTTATAACTCTTGATTTATCTTTTTGTATCTCCATAACTTTATAAAAACCAGTTTCATCAATAAGAAAATTATCTTCTGATGCTATTTGTCTTGTTAAATCAACAGGGAACCCATAAGTGTCATGAAGCAAAAATACCTTATCCCCATCAATAATATTTTTTCCTTCCTTTTTTAAATCAGTTTTTATTTTTTCATAAATTTGCAATCCATTATCTAGTGTTTTATTAAATCTTCTTTCTTCATCTCTAATTATATGTATTATCTTGTCCCTGTTTTCTTTAAGTTCAGGGTAAAAGTTTCCCATTTTTTCTATTAATGGATCAACAAGTTTATAAAGAAACTCTTCTTTAATTTCAAGCTTTCTTGATTGTCTAGAAGCTCTTCTTAAAATTCTTCTTATAACATAACCTCTACCCTCATTTGAAGGTATAACTCCATCAGCAATAGCAAAAGCTATAGCCCTAATATGATCAAGAATTATTTGAAAAGGAACTTTGAAATTTTTATCTTCAAAACTTTTTTTTGAAATCTTTTCAATTTCTTCAATTATTGGTTTAAAAAGATCAGTTTCATAACTTGAAGTTACTCCTTGAACTATAGAAGTTATTCTTTCAAGCCCCATTCCCGTATCAACAGATTTAAATGGAAGAGGAGTAAGCTTCCCTGATTCATCTCTATTAAATTCCATAAAAACAAGGTTCCACAATTCAAGATACCTATCACATGAACAAGTTAGTGTGCATTCAGGCCTTCCACAACCAACTTTTGGTCCTTGATCATAATATATTTCAGTACATGGACCACATGGGCCAGTATCTCCCATAGACCAAAAGTTTTCTTCATCTCCTTTTTCAATATCTCCAAGTTTATAAATTCTTGAAGGTTCTATTCCTATAACATCTTTCCATATATTGTAACTTTCTTCATCATCTTTATAAACAGAAACATACAATCTATCTTTTGAAAGATTTAATTCTTTTGTTAAATAATCCCATGCCCATATTATCGCTTCTTTTTTATAGTAATCACCAAAAGACCAGTTCCCAAGCATCTCAAAAAATGTATGGTGTCTCCCATCTTTCCCAACCTCTTCTAAATCATTATGTTTACCTGATACTCTTATACATTTTTGAGCAGATATTGCTCTTTTTAAATCACTTTTTATCTCTCCTAAAAATATTTTTTTAAATTGGTTCATTCCAGCATTTGTGAATAAAAGAGTTGGATCATCATAAGGAATTAAAGATGAAGATGGAAATCTTATATGATTATATTTTTCAAAATATCTTAAAAAGCTTTCTCTTATATAAGAAGCATCAACCATTAAATCCTCCGAAAATTTATAAATATATTAATTTTCTTTCAAATAAAATACATATTTTTTAATATTAGTCAAAATTTTCTTTTTTTTAATTAAAATAAAGCTATTTTTATCTAATTTTAACTAATTTTTTTTTAATTTTAAATTATTTTTATTAAAAAATATTTTTTATTTGAAATAATTATAAAAATAAATTAAATTTAATTAAAATAAAATTTTTTTTTATTAATATGAAAATTAAATTTTTACTATTTTAATTATTTTATAAGTTTTTTTAAAAGGGGGTTATCTATGAAAAATACTCAAAAAATTTTTACTTTAGCTTTTATGAGTCTTGTATTAATTTTCCTTAATGCAGATGGAAATGTTATAAATCCTAATATTACTATGATTGAAAAAGAGTTTGGAGTAACAGATGCTCATATTGGGGCTATGATGGGATTATTTACAGTCATTGGAGCCATTATTTCAATTCTATGGGGCTATATGGCTGATAAAACAAAAAGAAAAACTCTATTTGTCCTTTCAGTATTAATAGGAGAAATTCCTTGTTTATTAACAGCATTTGCAAAAGACTGGGTTACTTTTTATATTTTAAGAATTCTTACAGGAATAGGAGTTGGAGCTGCTTTTCCATTGGTTTTTTCAATGATTGGAGATATATATGGTGAAGAATCAAGACCTCTTGCTACAGCGATCTTAACTACTGCTTTTTCAGTCGGGCAAATAATTGGTATATTACTTGCTGGATTTACAACAAATATACAAGCAGGGATTTTAACTGGCTGGAGATTATCATTTTTACTTGCATCAAGCCCAAACATACCACTTGTTATTCTATTTTATTTTTTAATTCCTGAACCTAAAAGAGGAGCATCTGAAAAAGAGTTGGCTGATCTTATAGAAAAAGGTATAATTTATCCAAAAACTATAAAACTAGAAGATTATAAAGGATTAATTAAAATAAAGACAAATATTTATCTTTTCTTACAAGGAATTCTTGGAACTATACCATGGGGAGCTATTGCTTTTTTAAATAAATTCCTTGAAGATATTAAAGGATTTAAAAAAGAAGTTGCAACATTGATATTTCTGATATTTGCAGTCGGAAATGTTGCTGGGACTGTTCTCGGTGGATATTTTGGTGGAATTCTTAGCAAAAAAAATTTAAAATATTTACCACGATTTTGTTCTGTTACAACTGCTGTTGGGGCTTTTTTTATAATACTTATATATCTATATATACCTTCAAATTTTATTCTAATATCCTTAACTGGAATTTTTGTTGCTTTTCTAATATCAATGACAGGACCAAATATGAGATCTATGCTTTTAGATACAAATGTACCTGAAAATAGAGGAGCTATATTCTCAATATTTAATCTTACAGACTCTCTTGGTATGGGTTTTGGGAAATGGGTAGCTGGTATCCTATCTGTTGCAATAAGTTTAACGTACTCTCTAACAGTTTGTTCTATATTCTGGTTTGGTTGTGCCATAATTCTTTGGTTTACAGCTACTCCTTTTATAAATGATGTTAAAACTCTTCATGAAAAATTAAAGAACATTGCAACAACCATGAGTTCAAAATGAAATATTTTTTATGATAACAAAATTCAACAATAAATTTTTTATTGTAGATGCATTTACAAATAACCCTTTTTCTGGTAATCCAGCTTCTGTTTTTTTTTGTGACAAACAGAATTTTTACAATGATAAACTTTTGCAGAATATTGCTTCTGAATTTAACTTGTCAGAAACTGCATTTATCCTTCATAAAAAAAATAATGAATTTTTTTTAAGATGGTTTACACCAACAAATGAAGTTGACTTGTGCGGTCATGCAACATTAGCTTCTTCAGCTGTTTTATTCTCTCTTAAAATAGCAGATCCAAGATTTCCAATCACTTTTTATACTAAAGATTTTATCCTAAAATCTTATTTTATTAGAAAAGAAGAAACAAATAAAAATAACAAAGGTTTTTTCTTTATAAAAAAGAAATCTCAAAATAAATTTTCAATAAATTATATTAAACTTGAATTTCCATTAGGTAATTTAAATAAATTTAACAATGATGATGAATTTATAGAAAATTGTTTCAATAATATAAAGCCAATTCAAATATATTATGATAAAACTTATTATCTTCTAATATTTGAAAAAGAAGAGGATATTATCAATTTACAACCAAACTATGAATTTATGAAAAAAACAAAAAGGGAAGAATTCATCTGTTCAGCTATTGCAAATTCAAATAATAAAGATAATTATGACTTTATTAGTAGATTTTTTGCCCCTGCAATTGGTATAAACGAAGACCCAGTGACAGGATCAGCTCATACTTATCTTGCAAGATACTGGTCTGATAAACTTAAAAAAAATAAATTAAAAGGTTATCAAGCTTCAAAAAGAGGTGGTTTTATAGAAATAGAAGTTAATCAAGATAAAAAATTAGTTTATTTAATAGGAGCTTCTTACATTATTGCTACTGGAAAATATTTAATATAGCTAAACTTAATAAAAATTATAATAGTTAATTAATATATAAAAAACTTAACTATAAAATGTATAATATAAAAATAAAACCCCACAATATAAAATATTTAATACTAAAATATGCAATATTCATTTAAATATATTTATTTTTAAGATCTTTATTTGATAATTATTTTTTCTATAAAAATAATATAAGTAATTCAAAAAAATATTATATATTATAAATATTTTAATAAGATTCATCTATATCGGGGCCAAACATTCTTGATATTAAGAACATCATTTCTTCTTTGTAAGATTTTGGGTCCTTTAAATATTTTTCACCCATATAGACTTTCATTCTTTCTTGAAAATAACCAGGAATAAATGAGAATTGGGTAATTACAAATAACGAGTCTAAGCAAAATGCAAGAAACTCTGTATTTTCTATGTGTGGAATTTCCCCTTTTTCCTTAGAGTCATTTATTATTTTTTTATAAGCATTTATTGATAAACTTTCAAGTTTTTTTGCAAGTTCAACAAGAAATGGGTTATCTGCTTCATTTGTTATTTCATTGTATAGTCTTACAAGATCAGGGTATTTTAAGGAAAACTCAATTGCATGATTTAATAACTTTTCAAGTTTAACAATAGTTGGGTCATTTGATGCCATAACTTCATCAAAAACACCTTGAAGATATTGTAGACCATAATCAACAACCTGCAAATAAAAATCTTCTTTTGTTTTAAATAATTCACTAAATTTTTCATAAGATACATTAGCTTCTTTCAAAATATTCTCAAGTCTACTATTTTTTAAACCATTCTTTGAAAACTCTTTAATTGCAATTTCAATTAATTTTTCTTTTTCCATCTTTATCTCCTTTATACATAATTTAAATTATTACTTTTAAATAAAACATAAATTAATTAATCCTTATTTTAACTTTTCTGTTATATTTATAAACAAATTAAATTATAATACTAATTAATAATATCAATATTATAAGCTTTAAACTTTCCATCTTTAAGATATACATTTAACTTTTCTTTTATTTTTTTAACTGTTTCAAGGGGATCTTCTATCAAAACTTTAGCTCCTCCAATTAAATCTATAAGGCCAAGTTCATTTTTAAATCTTGGTATAATATGTAAATGGATATGATCAATTGAAGCTCCTGCAAATTCCCCAATATTAAACCCAACATTATATCCTGATGGTCTATATAATTCATCTAAAATTGATAACATAATCTTTGTAAAAAAAATTATCTCCTTTTCTTCAAGCTCATCTAACTCTCTTAAATCTGTAATATGCCTTTTAGGATAAAGCATTACATGCCCACTATTATATGGATATAAATTTACGCAACCAACTAGTTTTTCAGATATAAAAGTAACAAGCTCACTATTTACTTCATAGAAATCAATTTTCTTCTGACACTTTTCATATATACAACACAAAGGGCATATATCTTTTCTCTTTTCACTCCTTATATAATTTTTTTTCTTAAAAGCAAATATATATGAATTAAATTTTAACATCAATTTTTCTCCAATAATTAAACTCATTAATTTGATGATTATTATTATTTTATATTTTCTATAAAATTAAATATAAATTAATAAAGAATTCAATAAAATTAAAATTCTATTTTACTTTAACTACTAATACAGGAATTTTAGAATGGTGTACAACATAATCCACTACAGATCCTAAAAGTAAATGTTTCAATCCAGAAGTTCCATGACTTCCTATAATTATAAGATCAGCCATATTTTCTTCAGCAAATTCAATTATCTTACTATATGGAATACCCCATTCTATAAAGAATTTATAAGAATTATTATTCAAATCAAAATCATCTTTAAATTTTTTTATTAAAAACTCAGCATTTTTATATAATGAATCAGAAAATATTTTCTCATCTATTAAATTAATATTTAATTCTGGATACATATAATCAATTGGAACTTGAGATATAGTTCTCTTATCAAGAACATGTAAAAAAAATATTTCACTATTAAACTTATCTTTAAATTCTTTAGCATATTCAACAAGATTTTTTGAATTATGAGAAAAATCTATTGGTATTAATACTCTTTTTAATGCCATTTTTTAACCTCTCTTTCAATAGACCTTTTTATTTCTCTGTCTTTAATATCATCTCTTTTATCATAAATTTTTTTACCTTTTGCAACTGCAAGTTCTACTTTTGCCTTATTATTCTTTAAATAAATAGAAAGAGCTATAAGAGTATATCCTTCTCTTTCAGTTCTTTTGGACAATTTAAGAATTTCTCTTTTATTAAGCAATAACTTCTTTGGTCTTAAAGGGTCATGAGTTACATATCCAGAATTCTTGTACTCTGAAATATGAAATCCATAAAGATAAACTTCTTTTTTTTTTGTAACTTTTGCATATGAATCTTTCAAATTACAATTCCCTTCTCTTATTGATTTTATTTCAGTTCCTTTTAGAACAATTCCAGCTTCATATTTTTCTATAATTTCATAATCATGAAATGCTTTTTTATTTCTATGAACTATTTTAATATTTTCCATCTTTTTCAATTATAAACTTAAAATATTATCATAATATTTGAAATTATTAACTTAATTGACTTAATATAATTTTATAATATCTTATTAGAAGTATAAAACAAAAATAGAAAATATCAATAAAATTAATATGAATAATTATATATTCGACATTGATGGAACACTTCTTCACACAAATTATGCAGGTAAAAAAGCCTTTAAAGAAGCATTCGAAATAACATTTAATGTAAATATCCCTGAAAATTTTTTTGGATTATCTTTTCTTGGAGGAGTGGATTTAAATATTTATAAAAAGCTACTTGAAATTTTTAAAATTGAATATAAAGATCCTGATAAGTTTATCTTTAATTATGAAAACTTATTAAAGCAAAAATACAATTCTAAGATAAACAATTGGGATTACTCTTCACTTTTAGAAGAACTTTTAAAAAAATTAAAAACTAATGGTCATATCTTATCAATTTCAACTGGTAATTTTTATAAAACAGCAATTTTAAAATTATCTGAAATTTCTATTTTAAAATATTTTGATTATATTGGAGCATGTGAAAATGAAACTGAAAGAAAAGATATTCTTCTAAAATCTATCTCTTATTCATTTATATTTGGAATAAAAAAGAGTAATATTTTTTATATTGGTGATGCAATTTCAGATCAAGAAGCTGCAAATTTTTTTAATATAAAATTTATAGGAATAGGATCAAATATAGATAAAAATTTACTTAAACCAGATGATTTACATTTTAATTCAATTGATGATTTTTACAAGAATATTACATTTGCAAATTTATAACTTTTATTAAAATATAAAAAATTTTATAATTTAAGATAATAATTATAAATTTTTACTTTCAAATAAATTTTAGAATTCCTTCACATATTTATTTTTTTTATATTTACTTTAAATTTTTTTTATTTAATATAATTTTATAATATATTATTAAAATTTAAGGAGGTAATATGTTTCCTATCTCAACAATATATTTTTTCTCTTTTATTATTTTTGTTTTTAGTTTAATAGGAATATTTATTTTTAAACATTCAAAGGACAAAATATTTATGATTCTTCCTTTAATAGCTCAATTATTTATAATAGGTGTATATTTTAATATAATAAAACATATTCAAAATTTATTTCTAATTTGTTCTGCTATAACAGCAATTAACTTTTTAATTTTTCTTTTTGCAAAAGATGACAAAGATAAACCATATATTTACTTTATTTTACACTTTTCTTCTATTTTCCAATTACTTAGAGTAATTGATATAATTAAATAATATATTTTTATATTAAATATATTTTCTTTATCTTATCTTGTTAATCTAAAATTTTTAATATGGAAGATATTAATAAAATAATTTATTTGAATAGTGGCAATTTACCTTTTAATATTTTAAAATCTTTTGAATTTATTGAAGATGTTTTAAAAAGCAATATCTATTATAATAAATACGAACTACTAAATTATATTAAGACATTATATTTTGAAAATCAATATAAGATTAGAGATATAGAACTTTTTCATCTTCTTATTGAAATAATAAAATTGAAAAATAGAGATGAATTTATAGAAATAAAAGATTCTGATTTTGAATATTTTTATATTAAAGCAATAGATTTAGGATTAAAATTTAAAAAAATTCATCAAACAATTGAATTATATATTTACTATATAAACTACCTTTATAATAATTTAGAATATATTAAATGTGAAGAACTAATAAATACCATTTTTAATGACTTTAAGGATTTTTTAAATCAGAATCAAGAACTTAAATTAAAAGAAGTTCAGATCCTAGTTAAAAATAGTATAACTTCAGTAAAAGATCTAAATGAAGATATTTTTGAAATATTTAAAAAAGAAAAAAATTATAATGAACTTATAAACTTTTTCATATCTTATAATTTTAAATATATTACTGAATATGATTTAGAAACACTACAAAATAACCTTGGATTTCTATTGGCATTCATAAAAAGAGAAAACTATAAAAATTTTTTTAAGGATGATATTCTTGGAGAACTTAATAATTTTATTGGAAATATATATTTCTATAATGGTTATTATAACAAAGCCAAAAGGCATTTTTTTGTTGCATTAAAAAAAGAGATTCCTGCTAGACAAAATGAAAAAATACTAAAATTAGACAACAACATCGCCATATGTTTTTATGAGCTTGGGGAATTCGAAAAAAGTTTAAAATATTTTAAAATACTTGAAAATGAATCATCTATCTCTAATAATAAAAAACTTCTAAGTTATGTTTACAGTAACATTTCCCTTTTATATTTAAGAAATAACGATATATCTCTTTCTTTACAAATAATGGATAAAGTTCTTGAATTTAAAAAATCTATTAATGATATTCCATCCTACATTTATTCTTTAATTAAATTTATAAACTTTTTTATTTTTAATGATCATGAAATTGCTTTTAAATATTATATTCAATTCAAGAATATAATAAATTTTGTAAATAATAAAATTTATTTATTATTTAATCTTATTTATCAAAAAGAATTTGAAAATAAAAACAAACTAAAAGAAATATTAATTTATTTGATTCTAAAATTAGATTATTACCCATTGACTTTAATTTATTTTTTTTCTATTTTGGTAAAATGTTATCCTAAAATTAAATTAAACATATTTTTTCAATTTATAATTTTAAAATTTATAAACCACCTTTATATAGAATTAAAAGAAAAACAATTTAACAATTTCTTTAATTCTTTTGTTGAATTCCAAGATTTGTTTCAAATTTATAAATACATAAAAGAAAAAATAATTTTTTTAAATTCTAATGAAAATAATATAAATAATGTGGAAAATTTGGTTATTAATATTGAAAAACCAACAATATCTATTTTAAAAAAAATTAATAAAAATAAAGAATTAATTTTTCCTGATCAAAATGAGATCATAAAATATAATTATAATGAACTACTTTTTATTTTGATGCTAAAAATTTATAAAAAAGGGAAATTAAAAATTAAAAATAAAACATATATTTTTCAAACAAAATTTTCTAAAAAAATAATTAAAAGAATAGATTTTTTACAAAGATTTTATGTCGAAAAATTTGTCTTCGAGATTTTAAATAACTGATAATTTAATATCTCATTTTTTTAATATAAAAAAATTTAGAATTTAAAATTATGAAAGCAAAAAGTATTAAGAATATAGGAATTATTGCTCATATTGATGCAGGTAAAACTACACTTTCTGAAAGATTTTTATATTATTCTGGGAAAATTCATAAAATAGGTTCCGTTGATGAAGGAACAACTGAGCTTGATTATTTAGAAGAAGAAAAAGAAAGAGGTATTACTATTATATCTGCAGCTACTTCCTTTCAATGGAAAGATTCAATTATAAACTTAATAGATACTCCAGGCCATATTGATTTTATTGAAGAAGTTAGAAAATCTTTGTTTGTGGTTGACTGTTGTATTTTAGTTATATGTGGCACTTCACATGTCCAAGCTCAGACTGAAACTCTATACAATCTATGTAAAAAACTCAACATACCTCTTATTGTTTTTATTAACAAAATGGATAGAAACACATCTAACTTTACAAAATCATTCGAATCTTTACTTAATAAATTTAATAAATATTTTATTCCGATTACAATACCACTCTACACTAAGGATGATAAATTTATAGGGGTCTATAATATTTTAGATAATAATGCTTATATATATAATATAAATTTAGAAGGTGATAGATATAATGTTATAAATAATTTTCTTACATTTGATAACAATAAAGTCTTACAAAATGTTAAAGATTTCATTTTTAAAGATGATATAAACTTTTTTTTACAATATTTTATTGATACTTTATCTTCAAAAAGTGAAAAAATATTAAACCATTTTTTAAACCAACCAGATAATTATTCTATCATTGGACAAAATTATGAAGCAATTGTAGATGAAATATATAAACTTTGTATAAATAGGGAACTTTTCCCTGTCTTTTGTGGGTCAGCATACAAAAATATTGCAATACACTCCCTACTTGATGGCATAGTTCTTTTTGCCCCAGAATATAATATTTTAAAGCCAAAAGTCCTTGATATTAATAAAAATACTTTTATAGAAATTCCTCAAAATATTTCCCTTGGTTACATTTTTAAAATTATTTATGATAAACAAGCAGGTAAAATTTTCTTTGCTAGAATTTACAATGGTCATTTTGAGAAAAATCAAAAAATATATATACCAGATATAAAAGAATTTGACAGATTACCTCATTTATATAAAGTTCATGCAAATAAAAAGAATGAAATAGATAGATGTGAAGAAGGAGATATTATTTGCATAATTGGTTCGAAATATTTAAACCTTTTTTATACATTTTCATCTGATAGAAAAGATATAATTTTCAATAAAAAAGATTTTATTGATCCTGTGATTTCAATGAGAATAGAACCTCTTTCTATAAAAGATTTTTATCCATTAATAGATATATTAAAAATAATTGAAAATGAAGACCCTTCTTTTAAATTTAAATTAGATGAATCAACAGCAACAATTATCATTTCTGGCATGGGTGAACTTCATCTAGAAATAATTCAACATAGAATTGAAAATGAATTTAAGATAAAAACAAAAGTTGGAACACCATTAATAAATTATAGAGAATCAATTTCAAAAACAAATAGCATATCATTTAATTTAAAGAAAGAAATTAAAGGTGTTTTATTAAAATGTGAAGTTGAAATAGAAGTATCTCCTAATAATTCAAACTCCTATTCTATTGATGATAAAAATTTAACACAAAACTATTACCCTTTCATTGATAGTATAATACAATCAATTTTTCTTTCAGGCATAAAATTCGGATATCCTTTATTTGGTGTTAAAATAACAATAAAAAAAGTTAGTATAGATAATAAAGAAAATTCTGAAATTATACTTCAAGAAACTATTAATAAAGCTCTAATTAATATACTAGAACAATCTGGGCCAGTTTTATTAGAACCATATATGAAAATTGAAGTAGTCTGCCCTTATGAACATTTTTCAGAAGTTTATAATGATTTATTAAAAAGGAGCAATAATATCATTTCACTTGAAGATATAATCGAAGAAACAAATTATAAAGTTATTAAAGCAATGGGTTATTTAAAAAACTTTTTTGGATATTCCACAATTTTAAGATCTTTGACATCTGGCAAAGGAACTTTTTCTATGGAATTTAACTCTTATGAAAAATCTCAGTAATTTTTATTTGCAAAGTTTTAATATATTTTACTATTTTTTATTTTTTTAAATTTTTAGATTGATAATTTTAATAATTAAATTATAATAATATTATAGTTTCTAAATGAGGATAATTATGAAAAAATTTTGTATACCTAAAATAAATTTAAATTTTAAATATATACTTTATTTTTCATATTTTATTTTTATTTTATTTTTTCTATTTCAAATTTTTGTTTTAAATGTTTTAGCACAGGATTCAGAATACAATGAAATTTATACTTTAGAAGACATTATAAAAAAGATAAATGAACTCTCTAAATCCAAATTTTCAATTTCATTCTGGACAAACATTAGATTTAATTATCACAATTACAATTCAAATATTTATTTGCCAAATAATCTATTTCTATACTACTATATTTTGAATTTTAAATATCAATACTATTTTTCTTCCTTCTCAACTTTATATTTTGACTTTAACCTTTCAACTGAAGATAATGTTATATATTTAAATAACTTAAGTAACAACCTTGTTTTAAATAACATCTATATTAATAAATTAATTTATAATTTAAATATATCAAATCTATTAAACATTAACTTATTAAAAATAAATTTATCATTTGGACAAGATTTACTTTATAATTCTTTAATAGACACAGAATTCGAAAATGGCTATTATGGTATGTCCAATATTTTTATTAATAAGACATTTATAAATCTTAATCTAAAATTTAATTTAATAGATTTGAATATTTACTATCTTTCAACAAATTCTATTTTCATTTATATTAATCTCGATCTTATTGATATTTTAAAAATAAATGCATCTATAGTTTCTCCTCCAATTAAAAATTCACCTCCAAAATTTGATGGTCTAATCTATTTTCAAGCACTCGCACTATTTAAAAATTTTTATATATATGGATTTGCTCAATTAATAAACTATAATAACAATAATCAAAATAATTCATATGTTGATTTTGCAGTAAAAAGTAGTTACAAATTTTCATTTAACATTTTTAATATAAAAATTAATTCCAAATTATCACTATTTTTTGATTCATTGAATATTTATAATCCTATATCTTTTATTTCTGATAGATTATCAAATGCTATCAAATTAAACCTTAAAAATTATAGAAGATTTGGTGGAGAAATATCTATAGAAATACTAAATTTTCTTCACATTGTCCTAATTCCCTTCTATGCTTTTGAGTTAGATAACCAATTTAATACTATATTCGTAGATTTCTATTCTGAATTAAAGATTTATCCTTTCTTTATCTCATTTTCAGATTTAATTCCAATTTGCAATCACAATTTATACAATGGTACATATTTGAGAGTTGGAATTAAAACAACTTTTTAATAAACTTTTTACTAAAATATTTAATTTTATTTTAAAAATTTATATTTGAAAAAAATGCAAAAAAAAGAAATTATTAACAATATTCATATTTCTAAATATTATTTAATTATCTTATCAATAATTTTTATCATAATAAATTTTATTTTTTCTATTAATGCATTTGCTAATTCAGAAAATATTAGCTTTAACTATTTAAGTAATATAGATAAATTATTCTATTACTTCTCCTTTATTACTATAACTAAAGTAAACTTCGATTTTAACTATTTAAAATTTAATTTTTCTATCTATAATTCATTGGTTTATAATAGCAAGATTTTATATTTTGAAATTCAGACAATATTTAACAGAAATTTATTGTCATATCTGTTTTTTAATAACATTTATTTAAATAATTTCACTTTTAATATCTATATAGAAAAAGTATATTATAAAATAAGATTGTTTGAATTTAATAATGTTTTAATTTTTGATTCGTTTAATATTGAGTTTGAGAATGGATTAAAAAGCAATAACCTTTCATTTATAGAAAATAATCACTTCTTTCATAATTTTTATGAAGGCAATTTACCTCTAGAAATAAAAAGAAATTATTTTTTATTAAGAATTAATACTGATCTTTTTTCAAATAATATATATTATATTAATGATAATTATATTATTGAAAATTTAATAATAAATTTCTTAATATTTAAAATTTCTTCAATATTTTTATTTGATAAAACTTCTGAAAAATTTTATATCCCATTATTAATTTCTTTTGAAACTTCTATTAAAATACCATTTATTGAAATTTATTTTTTTATTAATATTTCAGATATTAGCAATGATAAAATTACATATGAAAATATACAGACATCTAAAGCAACACCATTTGGAATATCTTTTAATATAAATCATGAAGATTTTTATTTCAATTTATTTAAACAAAAATTTTATTATAATATTGCTGTTTTCTTTACTCAAAATCATTATTATTTATTTAAGAATAATGTCCTCATTCTATTTCCCTACTTAAATACTTCCTATTTTGATTTATTAGGGTTATCTTTTTATATAAAATCAAAATCAATTTTTTTATATTCTGGATTTCTTTTAATGAAAGTATTAGGAACAGAACCTGAATATGGAATTAATTTTGGAATTGGAATAAAGTTTAAAACTTTTTACTTCTGTATTAAACAGATAGTTTATGACAAAAATATTGAAAAATTAGGATTAAATTTAGAATTATCATTTAATTTCAATTTTTAGTTATTTAATTTTTTAACTAACTAAAAATATTAACAAAACTTTTATAATTTTAAAATTATTTCTTATTATTCAATCTTTAGTTATTTTATAATTTACTTCTGAAATTATAATAGAACCAAATATTTTACCACTCAAATCATATTTTATTAATTGAGGATAATATAAAATATCGTAATTTCTCCAATCACAATAATTAAAATAAAAATAATACATAAAAATCTCAATTCTAGATTTTTGAATTTTCTTCTCTTTTAATTCAAATTCAAATTCATTATAAACAAAATTTCCTTCCTTAACTTTAATAATATCCTTCTGGTCATCAGAAAACAATAATAGGATATTATTAATAAAATAGATAAAAATTTCAGGAGATAAATTTAGTTCATAAAAAAAATTTTGGTCTATTTTTTTAAGTCCTTCTTGCATAAAAATATAAAAACCTTCATTTTTCAGAAAATTATACTCAAAGTGCAATATCTCCACTTCCTTAGATAAAAATTTAATATATAGACTTAATTTAATAAAATTATTTTTTAAATATTTTAAATAAAAATCATATGAGCCAGGTTTAATTTCTGGAATGCTAGATTTTTCAATAACAAGAAAACCTCTATATTCAATTTCAGAAACATAAAATAAAGCCAAAATGGGAGTTTCTTTTATCTTTTCTTCAAAACTTTTTTCTCTTTTGACTGCTGTTCCTACTGTATTACAAGAGAAAAGATATAAAAAACATAATAAAATAAAAATTAGATATAATGTATTTAATAAAGTTTTTTTCATATATTTTTATACTTTCTACTCTACTTCAATAGCCTTCCTAAAAGCATTATGAGTTATAATAAAGTTTTCAATCATTACTTTGTTTTTTTCATAATAATCATCAAGTTCTTCTTGAGAAATATTAAAATATTTTAATAATTCATCTCTTTTCTTTAACATAAGATTATTTTTTTCTTCCTGAGAAATATTCTTTGCTAAAATTTCATCTTCAACTTTTCTTAATTCAATAGCAATAATTGCTATAATAGTACAATATGTAGGAACATCAGGTATTTTACCTATACCTTGAAGTTTTTTCATCTCTTCATCCCAATTAATATTTTGATATTGATCACTTTGTTCAACTATAAATATTTTTTCTCCTTCATCATCTCCAACAAGTAAACTTTCATCACCCCCCTTATTTTTTAATTTACAAGAAGAAATATTTATAAAGAGTGAAAAAAATAATATTACAAAAAATAAAAATACAACATAATAATAATACTTTTTTTTCATTATTCTTCCTCATTTAAAAATTCTATTAAAAAAATATATTAAATGCTCTCTTTTTGAATCATTATATCATTAACTTTTCTGCTTATAATTTTTGAAAGATATATAAAAGGGGTATCAAATAGAGCAACTAAAAATTTTATTAAATATGTACTTAATAAAATCTGAATAAAAACACCTTTTTCATAAATACCATAAAAAGCAATAAAACAAAAAATGAAAGAATCTATAGCTTGAGAAACCATAGTAGAAAAATTATTTCTTATCCACAATTTTTTCCCTTTAGTTAAATTTTTCCAAAAATGAAAAGCCCAAACATCGTGTATTTGTGATACTAAATATGCTATTAGTGAACCAATAGCAATTCTTGGAATAAAAGAAAAAATGTTTTTCATAGAATTATGAACAAGGTCAGCAGGATCAGGCTTGTATAATAAAGTTATCTGAAAAGTAAATGTCATGAAAATTAAAATTAAAAATCCAGAATAAACTGCTTTTTTAGCTTCATCTTTCCCATAATATTCGGATAGTATATCAGTTGCAAGAAATATTGAACCATATAATATATTTCCAAGTGTAACAGTTACACCGAATAATTTCACAAGTTTTGTTACTTGAATATTACAAAGAATAATATTTGCAGCAATAAGAGAATATAGTCCGTTTTTACCAAAAAACCTAAATAACAATAAACAAAATGAAAGGTCTGTTATTAAAAAAATAAACCACAAAAGTTCATTAAAACCAAATATGTTTTTTAAGAACATTTAAAACTCCATTAAATATATTTTATATAAATAAATTAAAATTTCATAATTTATCTCTGTTTTAATCTAACTATTCAAACAGAATTAGATTATTTTGATCTTATTAATATATACAAAAATTACAATAGAATAAAAAATTTAAAAGCAAGATCTTGTAAATAATTTTTAAAATTCTGCAAATCCAGGAACTCTATAAATTGGAATAACATCTCTTATATTAGACATACCTGTAACAAATTGAATTAATCTTTCAAAACCAAGCCCAAACCCAGAATGAGGAACAGAACCATACTTTCTTAAATCAAGGTACCACCAATAATCACTTTCATTTAGTCCAAATCTTCTTATAGCCTCCAAAAGTTTATCATAATCATCCTCTCTCTGTGATCCCCCAATAATCTCTCCAATCTGTGGAACCAACAAATCCATTGCTCTTACTGTTTTTCCATCATCATTCTGTTTCATATAAAAAGCTTTGATTTCTTTAGGATAATTAATTAAGAATATAGGTTTCTTAAAATATTTCTCTGTTAAATATCTCTCATGCTCAGATTGCAAATCAACACCAAAATGTACAGGAAACTCAAATTTTTCTCCAGAATTTTCAAGTATTTTAATACCTTGAGAATATTCAACAACTTCAAAAGAACTATTTATAACATCTTCTAGTTTCTTTAATAGCCCATTAGCAACCCATTTATCAAAGAACTCCATATCTTCTTTATCATTTTCAATTACATATTTTATAATATATTTTATAAATTCTTCAGCAAGTTTTATATTATCTTCCAATTCATAAAAAGCCATCTCAGGTTCAATCATCCAAAATTCCGCAAGATGCCTTGTTGTGTTTGAATTTTCAGCTCTAAATGTTGGCCCAAAAGTATATACTTTACCAAGAGAACAAGCATATATTTCTGCTTCTAGTTGCCCGGAAACAGTTAAAAAAGTTTTTTTTCCAAAAAAATCTTCCTTCCAATCTATTTCTCTTTTTTCCTTTAAAAGTTTTTCATAATCTAATGTAGTAACCTGAAACATTGCTCCAGCCCCTTCACAATCTGAACCTGTTATTATTGGGGTATGAATATAATAAAAATCTCTTTCATAGAAGAATTTATGAATTGCATATGCAAGATGACTTCTAACTCTAATTATTGCACCAAAAGTATTTGTTCTAGGTTTTAAATGTGTTATTGTTCTTAAAAATTCAAAAGAGTGTCTCTTTTTCTGCAAAGGATAATTTTCAGGATCAGCAATAGAAAATATTTTTACTTTTTTACCTTTCATTTCCCATTTTTGCTCTTTAGCAGGAGATAATGATATATCTCCTATAAACTCAACAGAACTCCCTGTTGATAAATTTTTTAAAGAATCATAATTTTCAACTTCTTTATCACAAACAATTTGTAAATTATTAATAATGGAGCCATCATTAAGTTCTATAAAATAAATATCTTTTAAATTTCTTACTGTCTTAACCCACCCTCTAACAATAATATCTTTTAATTCTTTATCCTTTTTAAATATTTCCTTGATAGATAAATATATCATATTTTCTCCTCGCAAATATTCATAAAAAATATCACTTTTTTAGAATACTTTCTTTTAAATTTAAAAAGAAATATAATATTTTAATGCACGACAATAAGTATACAATTTATTTTACTAATGTAAAGACTTGATAAATTTTAATTTATTAAAAATAAAATATTAGTTTAATTATATAGAAATTAAATATATTAACAATAACTTAAATTTACATTTAAACTGTAAATTTAAAATAGATATAAAAATACCTTATAAAAAAGAATAAAAAAAATTTTGCTTAACAAAACCAGCAAAACCATCTTTTTCAGGAATTATTGTTGAATAATTATCTCCATAATGCATTAAAAATATTTTTGATTTTATATTATCAGATAAGGTCTTAAGTTCTTCATATGAAGCATGAACTCCACCAGGGAAAAATTGACAATCATGAAATATAGCATCTATTTCAAAATTTTTAACTAAAATATCTAATAACTCACTATCAAAAATTGTATCTGATGTAAAAATAATTCTTTTATCTATTAATAAACCATAAGAAATTTGAAAATCTTTCAAATCTTTATATCCCGATGGAATATGTTTTGTTCTATAAAAAATTATATTTATACTACCTATCTCAATCTCTGAAACATCCCTATCTTCTTTAAAATCATAATTAAGCTTTATTTTTTTTGGATATACTACTTCAAAAAAATCTTCTATTTCTAAATATTTTCCTTCTTTTTTTTCGCTATATTTACATCCTCCAGCAAGGGATTCATTCCATAAAATATCTTTATATTTTTCAGTTATGTAAAGCCTAGGTTTTCTTTTATAAAAATATCTATTCATTAAAGCAATCTCTTCTACTCCACCTATATGATCAGCATGAGAGTGAGTCAATATAAGATTATCAATATTTGAAACATTTAGCTCAACTTTAGCCAATGCTTCCGGAGCTCTATTACCAAAATCAACGAAAATGGATGTATTTCCTTTAATAATCACTAAATTATTTTGATATAAAGTTTTTGCAAAAGCAGATCCACAACCTAGAAAATATAAAGTTAGCTCTCCATTATTGCTAAGAGGAAGTGCATCTTCATTAAATCTATAAACTTTAAGATTCTTTATCATCTTCGCTTTCACTAAATTTTTCTTCTAAATATTTTCTCAAAGCAAAATCAGGATTAAAACCAATCAGTAATGCTATTAAGATTATTTTAAATAAAAATTCTGCAATTACCATTTCAAATTCTTCATTAAATAAGTTTACCTTATCATTATTTCTTTTATTATTTTCGATTGTTTTATTTAAATAAATTTCGAATTTATTTGATAATTTTTTAAAATCATCAATTAGTTTTAATATATTTTTATTATAAATTAAGCCTTTTTTATTAATAATCTTCATTGCATAAATTAATGTTGGTAATGCTCTAATTTTGTTATTCTTTTTTTCTTCATTCTTCTTCTCATTCCAATATTTAAGAGCTTCTGATGATGAATAAGCTTTTTTATCTCCAAAAACATGGGGATGCCTTCTAAAAAGTTTTTCTATTATACCTGTATATACATCTTCTAAGCAAAATAAACCCTCTTCCTCAGCTATTCTCGATATCATATATACTTGGGAAAGTATATCACCAAGTTCCTCTTTCAAATTTTCTATATCTTTATTTTCCATTGCATCATATACTTCATAAACTTCCTCAAGTATATATTGTGAAAGAGATTTTATAGTTTGACTTTTATCCCATGGACACCCATTTTCAGATCTCAATACATCTACAATTTCTTTCAATTTTTTTGACAAACAAGATAAATCCATAAAGCCTACTCACCATTATTATTCCTTTTTTCTATCTCTTTTTCAAGAGATTCAATAAGAGATTTAAAAGTTTCATAATTTTTCTCTGAAAGACTTGAAAGAATTTTATGATCATTTAGAACAGATTTAAGATATTTTATTTCATCATCATTTATACTTTTTACTTCTCTTAAAATTTCTTCATTAAATTCAATAATATCTTTTTTTAATATAAACAAATTTGTTAAAGAATATTTTTTAAATATTTCTTCAACATAATTATTTCCATAAATTATTGGAACTTTAGCTTTTTCGTTTTTAACTTTCAAGCTAATATGTACAAGTGATCCTATAAAAGAAGAATCCATATATGTTATATCTGACATTATCAAAATAAGATTCTCATAATTTTTTTCGTTTTCAATAGTTTCTTTAAAAACCAATGATATTTTAAAATTTGAAACTTTAGGTAAAACAATTAAAAGATCATTTCCTATTTTACCAATCTTAAAAAATTCTTCCATAATGACTTCCAAACAGATAATTAAAACTTAACTTTTGGGACCTGTTTTTCCTCTTCTGTTATTTCAAAATATTTTTTTGGAGTAAACCCAAACATTCTAGCAAAAAAAACTATTGGAAATTGTCTTATTTTTTTATTATATGTTGCTACGATATCGTTATATCTTTTTCTTTCTACAGATATTCTGTTTTCTGTTCCTTCAAGCTCTGTTATCAAAGCCTTAAAATTCTCATTAGCTTTAAGATCTGGATAATTTTCTACAAGAACCAGTAACCTAGAAATGGCTTGGCCAAATTGATTATTAGCATCTATTTTTTCATCTATAGTTTTAGCACCAAGTGCTTTCGCCCTTGCTTCAATAACAGAAGTCAATGTCTCTTTTTCAAAATTAGCATAACCCTTAACAGTTTCTACTATATTTGGAATAAGATCAGCCCGTCTTTTCAATTGTACATCAACCTGAGCCCATGCTGCATTTACTTCTTCATCAAGTCTTACTATTGAATTATAAGTAGATATCAGTGAAATAATCATAAGAAAAATAACTATTACGATACCAATTAAAATATAATTTTTGTTCATAATTTACACCTCTTTCAAAAATAATTTAAAATAATTAAATTTTATCAACCTTAGCAATTAAATAATTAATAAAAATATAAAAATTATCCAGAACAAAATTAATATCATCAAAATTTATTTTTTCTTTTAAGATTTTTAATATATTATTTCCAGCTTCTATGTTATAATGTTCTGTTAATTTTCTAATATTTTCATAACTATCTAATGAATAATCAAGATTTAATAAATACAATAATGAAATAAAGATAAAATTATAGTTTTTAATTGTATTTTTTAAAATTTTAATACTTTCTTTTTTACTTCTTATTAACACACTTTTATTTATAATATTAAATATTAAATTTCTAAATTCTCTCTCAATCTCAACTCTTATTAATTTATTATCAATTTCAATATCATTTATAATACTTTTACCATAAATATTTTTTGATAAATTTTTGATAAAAAATATACTTGCTCCATAAACATCAATGCCATTTCTCAAAAATTCTTCTGTAATTATTAAAGGAAAAAATTTATAAAATTTAAAATAAGATTTCAAAACTTTTTTTATTACTTTATTATTTTCAAATTTATAGAATTCAAAAATAATTATTAAGAAATCATTTTCTATTTCTCTTATTTCTTTTAAATTAACATCTTTAAATTCTTTTATTAAATTTTCAATAAATACTCTTTTTAATCTTTCTCTCTTTTCAATCTTCATATTTTACTCCATATCATTTTTAACTATAATTTACATTTAAGATTTCTTTTATAGTATAAAAAATACTAAAAAAATTATTTTTAATATTAAATATTTATTTCATATGATAAATATTTAAAATAAAAGTTTTAATATAGACATTTTATTTAATAAAATAAAACTATAAAAATTTATTTTTATTTTAAGAGTTATTATAAAAATTTTTAAAAATTTTTGAATAAATTAAAAAGATGAAGTAGCCCCTCCTCCACCAGACCTTCCACCTCCAAAACCACCAAAACCACCACCTTTGAAATTACTATTGTTTCTGCCAAAATAACCACCACCTCCAATATTCATATAAATTAAGAATGGGAGAAAATTTGGAAAAAATCTAAAAAATAACAAAAACATTATTATTATAAAAATAATAAAAATTGGATCACTCTTACCTCCATATTCATCTTCATTATTTTTAAAATATTTATCATAGTTCTGTTCTTCTATCTGCGCTTTTTTCAAAATATCTTCAAATTTTAACTCATTTACCTTACATATTTCTTTTGCAAGCCTTAAAGTTAAAATATAAAATCCATCATTAAAGTTGCCTTCTTTAAAATATGGGACCCCATAACTATCTAGAAAATCTTTTGCTTTTATATCAGGAATATCGCCTTCAAGACCATAGCCTACTTCAATTCTTACTTTTCTTTCATTGTAAGCTAAAATTATAAGTATCCCATTATCTTTCCCTTTTTTGCCAATTTTCCATTTTTCAAAAACCTTTACAGCTACTTCCTCTATACTATTATTATTTATTGAACTTAGTGTCAATATAGCTATTTCTACTGATGTAGTTTCATCTAATACTTTAAGAAGATTATTAATTTTAATTTCATAACTATCACTAATTAAATTTGCAAAATCATTTACATAATTATAATAATTAGGTATTTCAAAAGAAAAAAAAATTAAAACCAGAATAATAAAAATAGGTAATATTGTTTTTTTCATAAATAGAACCTTAATAATTTTTAACACAATTATATAAAAATGACTAATTAGAATTAGAAATTTTTATATAATAAATTTTTTATTATAATTAACATAATATTCATATTTGTATATTTATTAAAATATAAAATTATATTTAAATATATCAAGTAATTCAGAAAAAAATTTTATGGAACTTTAAGTATTAAAAAAATATTTTTACTTATTTTCAGGATAAAACTGATTTGGCCAACTTTTTAAATATTCTATATATGAGTCTATTCTTTTTATTCTTTCCATAGCTATTTTATTATAATCAGTCATTTTATTATTTTTTAGCTTGTAATATTCATCTTCCCATAAATCAATATCAATTCTCCATTTTTGGAATCTTTCAGCTTCTTTCTGAAATTTTTTTGCTTCATCATAGTAATATGGAACACATGAATAAAAATATTTTGCATATTGTAAACTTTCTATAATCATCTCTTTATAAAGGTAATTATAAAAGTAGATATTTTCTTTATCAAATCTTGCACCAAGTTGAAGATAACACTTAACAATTAATAGATTAATATGCATTTTAAAAAGAAACTTATATCTTATATATTGTTCTTGAGAAGTTATCTTAGTTAAAGCTTGAACAACTGGTGCAAAAGGTGCTTCAAGAGCCTTCTGTAAGTATTCTATATTTCTAAAAATAACTATTTGGTTATCAGTCATCCCATCAACATATAAAAGATAATACTGTTCTGCATATATTATTGGGGAAGACTCTAGGTTTTGAAATTTACTAGACAATAAGAATAAGAAAATAACTATAAATAATAAAAAAAAGAGAGATTTCCTTTTATTTACAACAAGTTTTTTACACATAAAAAATTAAATGAGATTTATAAATATTTTAATTTTCTTTAACAGCTATTTTCAATATGCCAAGCAATAAAAAAAACATAGTTAGAAGTATTATTAAAATTTTTATTATTGGTATATTACCTATACTCATAAACCAATCTGATGGAAGTAGTTCAACATTTTCAAGAACCCTAAAGAAAGAATAAAGATAATTAAATAAAGCAGATAAAACAATTAAAAAATAATTATCATTATCCCTATTTTTAGACCAAAAGTAAACAGATGCAAATGCTAAAGATATCCCGATAATCATGTCTAATATAGGAAAAAAATACATAATATTTATTTCCTTCTAATTTTTATAGCTTATTAAATATATTTTATTTTAAATTTTATAATAAAATTAATATTTTAATAATTTGCTAATTCTTTAAATTATTCTTTTGTACTTTTTAATAAAAAATTTTTATAATATAGAAATAATTGCTCTAAAATCTTGATCTCTCATTTTCAAAGGTAATACCCCATAATTATAAAATGAGAAATAAAATTTTTTTTCAATTTTTTCTTTTTTTGTTTTATATTTTTTATTTATTAGATTATCTGAATTAGGCAAATTATTATAAATATTTTTATATGGACCAATTAAATTATACTTATTTATTTTTTTAATTTTTCTATAAATCAAATTAAGATAAAAATAATAATTTTTATAATAATCCTTATTTAAAATTTTTAAATAAAATATTTTGAACAATTTTAACATAAATTTATTACAAAATACATTATCTTCTCTAAAACCAAAATTATTAATTTCTTTATCTTTGCATGAATTATCTATTTTATATGTTTCAGTTCTTACATTATCATTAAATAAAATTATGTTAAAGTTTAAACCATTTACTAAATTTGATCCAAATAAATAAAAATCATATAAGTCTGGTCTTTTTTCTTTAGATTCTATAATATTATCCTTTATTTTATTAATATAAAGATTTTCTCCATCTTTATTATATTTATTTATTATTAAATCTATATTGTCATATTCTTTATTGTAATTGAAATATTCCAATATTGGAGATATCCTAAAAGATGTATAAGAATCATCTAAAAATATCTTGAAACCAAAAATTTTAAATATATGAATTATCAATTTATAAATTTCAATAAATTTAATATATAACTCTAAAAATTCTGGTATCTCTTTTTCATAAAAGATATAATTTTTCAAATATTGAAAAGATAAATTAGAATTTACCGACATATTTTTTAATAACCAATTATTAAAGTTATTGTTACTATTAAAGAAATAGATCCATTTCTCAATTTCCCAATAAGGAAATCCTTCTATAAATAAAACTTTTTTTTGATTAAAAATAGTTTTAATCTTATACTCTAAGTTACTGCAATTACAAGATAAATTTAAATCTATCAAATTTTTAAAGATATCAATAAAATACTCATAAATTAAATTTTTATTATTATTTAAAACTTCAAAATTAATAGATATTGAATCCCTATTTATTTTTTCATTTTTTGAGCTTATATCTTGGATAAAAAGTTCTAGTCTTTTTAGAAAAAGTTCAAAAAAGTTAAATTTTAATATATTTCCATTTATTACAATTTTCGATTTTTTTATAGATGAGCAATAAAAAAATAATTTATAGGTTTCTCTTTCATAAAAATATAAAATTTTATTTAAAATTTTGTAGCCATCATAATCAATTAAAACTTTTCTATATAAAGAATACATGGGATCTTTTAATATGTTTCCATTTCTGGTTATAAAATTTCTTCTTTCTAAATTAGCTTCAAAAAAATCCTTATATATGGTTTTTATAAATAAAAAATATTTTTCTTCTTTAAATTCATTAAACAATAATTTTCTTAACTTTTTATTAAAAAAAATAGTGTTATAGAGGTTTCTTTTTTCTGAAAATATGAAAGAAATTGGATGAGTAATCCCAAATGAGATTAATTTTTTAAGATTATATGAAAACTCTTTATCCTTTGAAATAAAAAGCAAATTATAAGCTGCTAAAAATTTAATTTTTTTATTGTAATATGAATATAAAAAAATTCCTGAAAATTTTTTAATATTAAAATTTTGTATTCCAAAAAATTTATATTTCATTTTCCAGTTTTTATTTCTCCTAATCTAATTTTTATCTTATTTAATTTAAGTTAAATCAAAAAATTTAATTTTTCAATTTTGTGGTAAAAAATATTTTTAAAATAATGAAATAATTTTTTATTCCTGATAGTATATATAATTAAAATAATTTTTAGGAGGAAAATATGCAACCTTTTAACATGGTAATTATTGAGGGAAATTTATTATCTGAACCAAAAACAAAAAATAATTCAAATGGTAAACCATTTGTATTATTAAAAATAATTTCTAATCACTTCTATAAAGAAGATAATAAATGGGTTAACGATCCCACTATAATAACTGTGCACTGCTATGGAAATTTAAAAGACCTAACATTAAATAGCTTGAAAAAAGGTGAGAAAATAATAGTTTATGGAAAACTTAAATTCTTCACCACACAAATCGAATCAAAAAAATTACCTTATTTTTACTTACTTGCTTCTAAAATTGAAAAGTTCGACAAGGGAACAAAAGTAATCCTTGAAGAAACTCAAAAAATCGGAATCCAACAAGAAAAGATCCCTGCTTAAGGGATCTTTTTTTCTTTTTCTATACAAGCATAAGCATCATGATTATGAATAGATTCTATAGATTGTACTTCAACTTTATAATAAAATATATCATGAAAGTTATCTAACTTAATACTAATCTCCCTTACTATATCTTCAACAAACTTCGGATTTTTATATGCTTTCTCTGTAACATATTTTTCGTCATTCCTTTTCAATATTGGATAAATCTCACAAGAAGCTGAATTTTCAACAACTTGTATAATATCTTCAATCCATATAACTTTTTTTGCTTTATAAGAAACTGTCACATTTGCTCTCTGATTATGGGCAGAAAATTCAGAAATAATTTTGGAGCAAGGACATAAAATATGGACTGGAACATTAACAACCATCTCATAATCAAATTCTTCACCATACTTAGCAATTAATTTAACCTCATAATTTAAAAGTGCTTTAATTTTACTTATAGGAGATTCCTTCTTTATAAAGTATGGAAATTCTATCTCTATATAAGAAACTTTAGCATTAAGTTTATCTTTTATTTTTGATAGTAATTTTTTTAAATGATCCACTGATATTTCATCATGTCCTTCTTCATTAAGAATTTCAATAAATCTACTCATGTGGGTACCTTTAAAGTGAGAAGGCAGATCAACAAGAAGAGTAATATTTCCTATTGAATGTTGATATTTATTTAGTTTATCATAAACCTTTATAGGAAATTTAAAACCTTTTACTCCAACTTTATTTATAGGAATCTTATTTTCTGCTGGGTTATTATGTATATCTGGAAGAATCATAAAAAAAAAATACAAAATAATTATTTATTTTCAATTCTATTTTATTTAAATTTTTTCATTATTATTCATCTTTTTAATCACTTATTTAAAATTTATTTAAATATTTTTATTATTGAAAAAAAAAAATTATCTCATAATATATAGCTAATTAATAAATATTATAATTTAATTTTATTAATTTTGGAGAAATAAAATGAAAGATATAGATATAAGTAGAAAAGCTAAATTATTAAACATATTTGAAATAGCAAAAAAAGCAAATATACCTGAGGATTTTATAGAACCATACGGTAAATACAAAGCTAAAGTAAATTTAGACTTTTATAATTCTATTCTAAATAAACCTAATGGAAATTTAATTCTAGTTTCAGCTATAACCCCTACACCACTTGGAGAAGGTAAAACTACAATTTCTATTGCTATAAATGATGCCTTAAATGCTTTAGGGAAAAAAAGTTTTCTTGCATTAAGAGAACCTTCTTTAGGTCCTGTTTTTGGAGTAAAAGGAGGTGCAACTGGGGGTGGTTATTCACAAGTTGTACCAATAGAAGATATAAATCTTCATTTTACTGGAGATTTTAATGCAATAGAAAAAGCACATAATTTAATTGCTGCTGCTGTTGATGTAGAATTATTTTACAGAGAAATTGGGTTGGATTCTAGAACTGTTAAATTTAGGAGAGTAATAGATCTTAACGATAGAAGTTTAAGAGACATTGTTATTGGTCTAGGTGGGACAAAAAACGGATTCCCTAGAGAAACTGGTTTTGACATAACTGCCTCATCTGAAGTGATGGCTATTTTATGTCTTGCTTCTAATTATAAAAATTTAAAGGAAATGTTAGGAAACATTTTTATTGGATTTACATATGATGATAAACCAGTTTATGCAAGAGACTTGAAAGTAGATGGAGCTGCAGCTGCATTATTGAAAGATGCTCTTAAACCAAATTTAGTTCAAAGTCTTGAAAATAACCCTGTATTCATTCATGGTGGTCCTTTCGCTAATATTGCCCAAGGCACAAACTCTATTATTGCAACAAACATGGCTATGAAATTAGGAGACTTTGCCGTAACTGAAGCTGGCTTTGGTTTCGATCTTGGTGCCGAAAAATTTTTTGACATTGTTGCAAGGAAAACATGCATAAATATTTCTTGTGTTGTTATAGTTGCAACAATTAGGGCTCTAAAATTCCATGGTGGTAAAAAACTTAAAGAAATCTATAATGAAGATTTGATAAGTTTAGAAAAAGGATTTGAAAATTTAGAGCATCATGTTAATAATATAAGATTATTTGGAAAAGAACCAATTGTTGCTATAAATAAATTTAGCAGTGACACCGATAACGAGATAAAATTATTAACAAAAATGCTTGAAGATAGAAAAATTAAATATTCATTAGTTACTGCATGGGAAAATGGTTCTAAGGGTGCAATTGATCTTGGAGAAAAGATTATTTCATCTATTAAAGAAAATGAGTCATGTCATAATAAATTTTTATACGAACTTACTGATTCTGTTGAAGAAAAAATATTTAAAGTTGCATCAAAACTTTATGGTGCAAAAGCTATAGATTTTACACCAAAAGCAAAGGAAGATTTAAAAACAATTATAAAGCTAGGCCTTGATAAATTACCTGTTTGCATTGCAAAAACTCAAAAATCACTATCAGATAACCCAGATCTTATTGGAAGACCAAAAGATTTTCTTATTACAGTTAGAGAAATCGAAATAGCTTCAGGAGCTGGATTCATCATCCCTATTACAGGAGATATACTTAGAATGCCTGGATATAATTATAATGCAGCATATAGAAATATTACTATAGATGATAATGGAAATATTGATGGGTTATTTTAAAAATGGCAAATGTAAAGAATTCTATAAAACAAATTTTAATAAAATATAATATTAAAATTTTCTTAATAATTTTCTTACTTATTTTATCTTTTTTTATAGTTACTACTATTTACCTTTATAAAATAAATATTAAATTCTATAGTAATCTTGTTCAAAATTTAAATTTTAACTTTAGAGAAGATTTTATTAAATTTCTTGATCTTAATCAAAAAAAAAATATATATAAAGATGTTTATATTAATTGTCCTGAAGAATTCATCATTATCCATAAATTTATATCGCAAAACCTCGAAAATTTCGAAGAAATAAAATTACTATTAATTGAAAATACAGCTAAAAATAATATAAATTGTTACTCAATAACACTAAAAAAAAATAAAAACAGTGATTCTAATTTTATTTTCTATAATAGATTAGATCTAAATGAAAAATTTACCTATAAAATAAAAAAAAGTATATTCTATTATTATTTTAATTACAAATTTTATTTTTTAACATTTCTAGATAAAGAAAAATATCTTATTCTTGAAATTCCATTTAAAACCTTTTTTAACCTTCAAATTATTTTTATCTTTCTATTTATTTTATCTATTATTATTTTTCTATATCTATTTTATAGATTTACTATTAGATACTATAGAAGGTTTGTTAATAATATTCACAAAATATATTTATACTTAAATTCATTAACAAATAAAGAATTAAATGTTAATATAGAAAAATCTTTAATAGAAGAGTTGGATATATTAATAGAAAAAATTAAAATTTTAAGAAATGATTTAATAATAGATAATGAGTATATAAATAAATTATTAGAAATAATAAAAAATATAATTAAAGAATCTACTGATTCATTTATTTATTTTGATAATAGTTATAAAATTATATATTTAAATGATTCTGCAAAAATGTTATTAAATATTAATAATAATGAAGTCAATAAAACTAATCAAATAAATTATCCTATTAGTTTTGAAGATTTAAAATTAGATAGTGATTCTTTTAATAAATTGATTTTAAATATTAAATCAGAAAAAAATTGCTTTGAGATCAATATTAATTCAATAAAATTTATCTGCAATCTATTTAAGGAAAAAGAATTAAATATTCTAATGTTAAAAAATGAACAAAATATTAAAAATAACACTTTAGAATTAAATTTTTTAAGAGAATTTTTACCAAACTTTGCCCATGAATTAAGATCTCCTTTAAATACTATAATAGGTTTTTCAGAAATCATACTTGAAGGCATCGAGGGTGATATTTCTCCAAAACTTAAAGAAGATATCCAAGCAATTAATGATTCAAGTAAAACTCTACTTTTTTATATAAACCAAATTATTGAGTTTTATTCTTTAAAATATAAAGATGAAATAAAAGAAGAGGTAATTTTTCACTCAAGTTCAATCATTAATTTAATCAAATCTTTTTTTCTAAAATTTATAAAAAATAATATTTTAAAAATTGAATTTTATGATTTTTTTGAAGAAAACATTAAATTAGATAAATTTAAATTGATTGCAGCATTTATAAATTTATTTTCTTTTATATTAGAATACTTTTCAGAAAAAAAATATAATTTTTATATAATAAAAAGGGAAAACAAACCTATCTTTTTTATTTCAACTGAATCAGTTGAGAATAATCCAAAGCTTTATCAAGACATTTTAAACTTTACCTTACCCCAATTTGAAGAATCTATTATCAACGAAAATATTATTGAATCAAATTCTCAAGAATATTTCCATATTTACTATTCAAATAAATTGTTTTCATTAATTAATTATAAAATCTATTTTTTTAATAACTCTAAGACATTTTATATTTTAATTTTTTAATAAAAACTTTATATTGAAAAAATAAAAGATTAAGTTATCTTAATTAAAATAATATTAGGTATTTTAAAAAATGATTGAATTATTAAAGATTTTATCTTTAATTATTATTTTAATAATTTTTATAAGATTAAAATTATCTGTTTACCTATCTGTTTTTATAGTTTCTTTAATTTTCATACTATTATATAAAGTAAATTTAGACATAGTAATAGCTTCATTAAAAAATATTATTTTTTCTTATTCAAATATTAATTTAATATTAGCAGTTATTTTAATAACATTTTTTGGTGAAGTTCTATCCTCTAATGGAAATTTTAAAAACACTTTTATTCTTTTCTCATCCAAATTTAAAGAATTAAAATATACACTAGCAATAATCCCTGCATTAATAGGCCTTATACCAATGCCTGGAGGTGCACTTTTTTCTGCCCCAATGGTAGAAGAGGGAGGAAAAATAATAAACCTAAACCAAGAAGAAAAACATCATATTAATTATGTGTTTAGACATATTTGGGAATTCTTTTGGCCAACTTATCCAGCTATTCTATTGATTAATAACTTTTTTAAAATTTCAATTAAAAATATTATATATAACCAAGTTTTATACTCTATTATCTATGTAATAATAGCATTAATAATTTTTATATTTCCTATTAAAAATAAAAGAACAATTAAAGAAATCGAAAAAAAGAGTTTATATAAGAATACTAATATAAGATTCAATAATTTTTTTATCAATTCTATTAATTATTTTAAAAATTCTTTTTTATTTCTATTCTTTATAAACTTTTGGCCAATTATAGTTCTTTTAATCATTTTAATAGCTTTTGAAACAAACATAAATTTTATAGTTTCTATTATTTTAATCATATTTTTTATAGTAAACAAAATCAAACCAAATGTTATTCTAAGCAATTTTAAAAAATCTTTTTCTTTATCAACAATTTTAACAATTATATCAATAATTTTTTTTAAGGAACTTATCACTATATCAGATGTTTTAAAAATATTACCTAAAATATTGACAAGTTTATCAGTTAATCCTTTTATAATTGTCGCACTTCCTCCTTTTTTAATTGGATTTTTAACTGGTTTAACTGTTGCTTCTGTTGGAGTAACATTTCCAATACTTAAAACTTTTTATTTTTCAGGAAGCAATTTAATTTATTCACTAATTATGATTTCTGTAATATCTGGTTTCTGGGGGGTTATGCTTTCACCTGTTCATCTTTGTTTATCATTAACAAGAGAATACTTTAAAACTTCATACAAAAATGTGTATATAAAATTACTCTTATTTTTTATTTTAAATTTTTCAATTTCTATTTTACTTTATTTTGCTGGTTACCCACCAATAATTAAATTTTAATTTTATATTTATTTTTTGTTTTTAAATGCAGATTTATTATTATAAAAATAAATGCTTGAATTAAAATAAATTTTATTTAATTTTATTAAACCAAATAATTTATAAATTGGAGATAGTATGCCTTTAATTTCAAAAGAAAAAAAAGTATCTGAGGATTTGCAAAAAAAAAGACACTCTCTCGCTCATATAATGGCATATGCAGTTAAAAAGTATTTTAAAGATTCTAAAATTAAATTAGGCATTGGTCCTGCAATTGAAAACGGTTTTTATTATGATTTTGATATTGAAAATCCTATTTCTGAAAAAGATTTAAAAGAAATTTCAAAAATAATCAAAAAACTACTTTCAAGTAACATTAAATTTGAAAAAAAGATTTTTAATATAGATGAAGCTAAAGAAATATTTAGAAAAGATCAGGAAATTTATAAATTAGAATTATTAGAAGAATTGGAAAAAGAGGGTGAGAAAGAAGTTTCAATTTATTATTCAGGTGAATTTTATGACCTCTGTAAAGGCCCACATGTCTTAGAAACAAAGGAAATTAATATCGATGGTTTCTTATTAGACAGAGTATCTGGGGCTTACTGGAAAGGTGATGAAAAAAACAAAATGATGCAAAGAATATATGGAATATATTTTGACAAAAAAGAAGAGTTAGATGAGTTTCTTAGAAAAAGGGAAGAAGCAAAAAATAAAGATCATAGAAATATTGGAAAAGAAATGAAACTTTTTATGATATCTGATATAATTGGGAAAGGTTTACCACTTCTTCTTCCAAGAGGTGCAACTCTAAGAAGAATATTAGAAAGGTTTACAATTGATGAAGAGTTAAAAAGAGGGTATCTTCATGTTTACACCCCCGTTTTAGGAAGTATTGAGTTATATAAAATATCAGGACACCTTGATCATTACAAAGATTCAATGTATTCTCCTCTTGATATTGATGGAGAATTGTTTATATTAAGACCTATGACTTGCCCTCATCACTTTATTATGTATAAAAATGAAATTCACTCATATAAAGAACTTCCAATAAGGTATGCCGAGATTTCCCCTCTATATAGATATGAAAAATCAGGAGAACTTACTGGACTAATAAGATTAAGAAATTTCACATTAGCAGATGCCCATATTATTTTAAGAAAAGATCAAATAAAAGAGGAAATGTATAAGGTAATCGATTTAATTAAATTTATGATGGATACTCTTGGAATTTCTAGTAAAGCTTGGTACAGAGCTTCTCTTGGAGATAGAGAAAATAAGGAAAAATATATTGATGCTCCAGAACTTTGGGAGGAAGCAGAAAAAATAATTCTAGAAATTTGTGAAGAACTTGATCTTCCCTATACTGTTGAGAAAGGAGAAGCTGCATTTTATGGCCCTAAAATTGATGTTCAACTGACAAATGTATATGGAAAAGAAGATACTGCATTTACTGTTCAAATTGATTTTGCCCTTGCAGAAAGATTTGATCTTTTTTATATAGATTCTGATGGAAGCAAAAAGAGACCTATAATAATACATAGATCATCCATAGGTTGCTTTGAAAGAACTATGGCGTTTTTAATTGAGCATTATGAAGGTAAATTTCCTATTTGGCTAGCTCCCGAGCAAATAATTTTAATTCCAGTTTCAGACATTCATAATAATTATATTATGTCTATTTATGAAAAATTTAAAAGTAGTGGAATAAGAGTTAATATAGATCTAAGAGGAGAATCTCTATCTAAAAAAATTAGAGAAGCAAGACTTGAAAGATATCCTTATATAGGGATAGCTGGTGATAATGAAATAAGCAAAAATACAATTACTATAAGAAATAGAGATACAGGTGAACAAAAAGAATATAAAGTTGAAGAAGTAATTGAAACTATATTAATGGAAGATAAAAATAAAAGCTTAAAGTTAAGTTTATAGTTAAATTGTAAAATTTTTAAATAAAAAATATTTATAATTATTTCAAATAAAATATAATTATACATAATTAGAAATAGAGTTGTTTTTTAGAATTTTAGTATTAAATTTAATAAAAAATGCAAATAATTAATAAAAGATACAAAATTTTAGAGCTACTTGGTAAAGGTAATTATGGTATAACATATAAAGTTCATGATATAGAGAGTGATTCAATTGTAGCTCTTAAAATTGTTGATCTTAATTTAATTACAAGAAAGAAAAACTTTCAATTAATCGAACAATTTAAACTTTTATCTTATATTAATCATCCTTTTATTATAAAACCAATATCTATAGATAAAGTTTATTTTTTAGATGATATTACTTTTGATCATGAAGCTTATTTTTATACTATGCCTTTTATTAAAAATTCTCTTACAATTGATAATTTTATTAAAGAAAATTCCAAAGATGAAAAACTAATCATAGAAACACTATTTAAGATAATATCAAGTATTAATTATTTGCATTACTTTAATATTTCCCATAACGATATACAAAAATATAATATTTTAATTAATAAAGACTCCAATGATCCTATACTCTTAGATTTATTTCCCATAAATCTTGAGAAGGAGTTATTTTACATTGATTATAAAAACTTAAAAAATATTGTATTATCATTAAATATTAAATTACCTAAAGTTATCAATTTTTTTAATAAATTTGAAAATTCAAATTATAACTTTGAGCTAATTTATAAATATTATTCAAGAATATTATCAGAAAAACCGGAATTATATTTTTTTAATAGAAATATTATCCCAGACTCATCTACTTTTCATTTAAAAAAATTTTTTGATAAAATCATTAAAGATGATAATAATTTTTTCCTAATAGCCTATCATGACACTTTTTTTGTCAAAATATTTTCAAATAATTTTTTCAATTATTTAAAACCACAATTAAATAATACTATCTATTTTAATAATATTAATGATTTAATTACCTTTCTCCATTTAAGAACAAATAAAGATATAAATGAAAATAATCTGCTTTTAATTCTATCCGAATTTATTTATAAATTTAATTTAAACATTGTAACAAATGATTTCTTTTCATTAGATAATAAAAGTAGGAAAATTATTTATTTTATCATTAACGAATTTATCCAAAAATCAAAAAACATAAAACTATATGTTTTCTCCTCTAAACTAGAAATATCATTCAACAAAAGTATACAAAAACTAAGAATAGGTATTCAAGAGAAAGATGGTCAGGAAGCTCTTAAACAAATGTTTAATTTATTGAATTTTAAAATTCCAACAGAATTTATAGAAAATGATCCTTCACATATTTATGCTTTATACTTTTCTTACTGTTCTGCAATACTTAATAATAAAAATTTAAGAAAATTAAAAAATGAAATATTTCAGAATTTAATAAATTTCTATAATCAAAGATTTAATCTTGAAACTTTAACCTTATCTCAAAAGTTAATAATATATCTATTTTGTATATCTGATACACCATTATTTCTTGATGAAATTTTTAAAATAAAATATCCAAATTTAAATCATAATGAGATTTCAGAATTACTTAAAAAAAATATTATTATTCAAAATGAATTAAAATTTTTTGAACTTTATAATAATTTTTTAAAATATCTTTTTAATAAAGTTCTTTTTTCAAAGAATAAAAAGTTTTTCAATAACTTTGGTATATTTTTTCTCAAAAATAATAAGACTACTCCTATTAAAGAAAAAACTTATATTGAATTGCTATATCAAGTAAATAAAAATGATTTGTTAATAAAAGAGTTAATTGAATTTATTAAAAAATATCCTATATATTCTTGGTATGATGAATTTTCAGACATATATGAATTCGTGTTTTCAATTGATATTAATAACTATAATTATGATGACATAATTTTTTTAATTTATAATTATTATTTATTTCACAGAATATGCTTGAATAAATATTTTATTATTAAATTACAAAATTGGTTAAAAAATTACAAAAAAATAGAAGAAGATAAATTAATTTACAATTATTTAATTTTAATAGATTTATTTTTAATTTTTTTTGATTATAAAAGAGAAAATTTTAAAACTGAATATAAAAAAATTGATTTAAATTTTATATTAAACAACAACTTGTACTTTTTCATTAATGAATTATTTTATTTTTCAATACATTTAGACATTAATGAAAATATAGAATATTTTTTTGAACTACTACTAAAAAAAGGAAATATTACTTATTTAAATAATATAGAAATTTGCCTTCTATTATTTAGCCTCTCACATTTAATTCAAAAAAAGGAATCTATCTCTTATGAAGAAAAGAACCGAGCATTTTTAACTATTTCTGATATTATTTATAATGACTCTATAGAAATAAAATTATATCCCCTTTCTGCTAAGGTCAAACATAATATAGCATATATACTTGAAAAAATTGACAAGATTAAATACATACAGAAATCAATCAATTTATATAATGAATCTATTACAATTTATAAAAAATTCAAAATGTATAGTCAACTTGCTCTAACATATAATAATCTTACTGTAATACATGAATCAACATTATATGATACTAAAAAATCTTTAGAGTACCAAGAAAAGTCTCTATATTATGCTAAGCTCTCCAATACTAACAAAGATACACTTGCATTTATTTTAATAAACCTCATGATAAAATATTTTGAGCATTTTAATTTCTATAAATATAGAAAAACTGCTAAAGAGCTATTAGATATATTTCAAAAGAATCCAGATATTCCTTATAAATTAAGGTTTATTTCTTTATATTTACTTTATTTAACAATTTTTTCTAAAAAAAGTGTTCTTGATGCTTATATAAAAGAAGGTAATAATTTATTGAATAATAGCAATTTTTCAGAACATTTTTCATTATTTATTTCTTGTAAAATAGAAGTATATTTTCTTACTAAAAATTTTAAAAAGCTAAATAATACTTTTTATTGTTTTTTTGATAAAAATTATTCAGAAGAAAACTCAGAAGTTATTAAAGATTATTTATACTATTTTTTATTATACAGTGTAGTTTATAATGTAAAGATTAAATTGAAAGAATCATTAGTTAACTATATTGAGTCTATCAAAAATTTTGATATTGAAAATAAAAACGATATTTTAAAATATTATAATGCTATAAAAAATTACCAAACAAATGGAATTAATAATGAGTTAAAGGAATTTTTTATATCTGAACTTATAGAACTAGATAATTTTTATTTTTCAATTGATTATCTAATAATTCTAGGAATTCTTGGAATAATCTTTAAAGAAGACGATTTTTTATATAAATTTTTAAATTATTTAAGAATTTCATATAACAAAATTACTTCTTTATACAGAGAAAATTTTATTAACTTAGAACCTATAAAAAATTTACTAAAACAAAGCAATTTTCTTTTAGAAGAAATATTAAATAAAGAAAAGTTAACAAAAAAAATTCAATATTTATCAAAAACCAAATATGATATAACCAATTTACTTATAACTAAAACTTTTGAGCCTTTTATTAGAGAAGATAATATTGATATAATAGAAAAAATAAAAATAATAATAAAATATTTATTTCAGTGGGGGAAAATATCATATGCTGCAATTTATTCAATTAACAATTATTATAAAATAGAGAAAATATATGAAACTCAATCAAGAATTTTTAAAAATAAAAATTTAGAGTTTTCTTTTTCATTTTTTAACCAATTAATTTCTACTGGTGAACCAATTACACACTTAGAACTCCCTGATAATTTTAAAAACCCAATATTTATTTGCTTGATACCTATTCTAACAGAAAATATAAACCAAAAAAGAAAATCAACCTCATATTATTATCTAGATACTTTTAGATACTATATACATTTAGAATCTAGATTTTATATAAATCCTTTTTGGAATATTAACAAGGAAGTATTCTACTTTATTTCTAATCTACTTTCATTTGCTACGAGATATAATGATATTTTATTCGAAAATCTCTACGATCCATTAACAAATGTTTATTTAAGAAATTCTTTTATAAAAAGAGTTAAAATATCACTTTCAAACTACAAAAAAGGTTCTCTTTTTTTTATCGATATTGATAATTTTAAACAAATAAATGATACATTTGGTCACAATTATGGAGACAAGGTTTTACATGAAATAGCAAAGATTATTAAAACAGGGTTAAGAGCAAATGATATAGTTGGAAGATATGGGGGGGAAGAATTTTTAGTTTTTATTCCAAATCTTGATTATGAAAATTCTAAATTTATAGCTGAAAGAATTAAAAATAACATAAATAGCTCTACAATTCTTTCTGATAGAAAAATATCTGTAACAATAGGGATTTCGGTTTATCCAGAAGACAGTAATATTCTTGATATATTAATTCAAAAAGCAGAAATCGCTAATAGAATTGGAAAAAGGAAAGGGAAAAATACTTATATAAAATATTCTCCATCACTTGAAATAAATATATTAGAAACAGATAAAACTTATGGATTAATATGTAGAGACCCAATTAAAACACAGGAAAATATAAAAACTCTTTTAAAAATAGTAGATATACACAACAGTTTATTAAATAAAATATGTTTTGAAAATAAAAACAATTTAAATATTATAAATTCAGTAAATAAAAATCAAATAAAAGAATATATTTTAAATATCTTAGATGAAATTAAAAAAACAATTTTTTTTGATATTTTTATTATAAATAAAAATGAAAATATAATAACAAATTTAAAAAATAAAAATTTTATTAATGAAATAATAAGAATTTCAAAAGATATATATGGATTTACAAAAATTTATAATAGGCCTTATAATTATTTAAAAATTGAAATGTTTGATTTAAGATTATATATTGGAAATTTTAAAGGTTTCACCTACAATGATGAATTAAATAATCTACTCATAAATTATATAAATTCTGTTAAGCATATCTTAGATATATTATAAATATTATTAAATTAATTTTTTATGAAAAAATAAAATTAAAAATAATTTAACTTAATTATGGAAAATCAAAATAAAAAAATTATTCTTGTAGATGGGCATTCAATTATTTATAAGATACATTTTTCTATGATCAAAACCCCTCTTTTTACAACCAATAATGAAAATGTTACAATAATTAATGGTTTTTTAACAAAAATTTTTTCAATTATTGAAAAATTTAAGCCAGAATATATTGCAATTATTTTCGATTCTAAAGAAAAAACATTTAGGCATGAGATTTTTCCTTCATATAAAGAAACGAGAAACAAAGCTCCAGAAGAAATAAATAGACAAACACCCATAATCATTGACCTATTAAATAAACTTAACTTTTTTACATTAATTATTCCTGGTTATGAAGCAGATGATATAATAGCTTATATTTCAAATAAAGTTAAAACAAATAGTAATATCACTACTTATATTTATTCATCTGATAAAGATTTAATGCAATTAGTAGATGATAGAACTTTTATGATAGCTTCAGGAACTTCAACAAAGGAAGAAATAATAATAGATAGAAATGAAGTTTATAAAAAATTTGGTGTTTATCCAGAACAGATCACAGATTTCCTTGCTTTAATTGGTGATTCTTCTGATAATATACCAGGAGTAATAGGAATAGGTGAAAAAACCGCTAGAGATTTGCTTAATAAATATAAAACTTTAGATAATATTTACAAATATATAAATACAATTGAAAGTAAAAAAGTTGCAGAAAAACTATTACTAAACAAAGATAAAGCTTATCTCTCAAAAAAGCTTGTAATACTTAATAATGAAATACCTTACAATTTTTCAATAGAAGATTTTAAAATTCCTACCTCATTTTCAGAAGAATCTTTAAATATTTTAAAAAAGTATGAATTAAAAAAACTTTATGAAAAAATTACCAACAAACCCTTTGATCAAGTAGCAGAACTTAAAACTATAGATAATTCAAAATATTACCTTATTGAAACAGAAGAAGATTTAAATAAGATATTAAAAAAAATAAAAAATAATAATATCAAATATATAGCATTGGACACAGAGACAACTGGATTCAATTTTCAAATGGATGAAATAATTGGTGTATCTTTTTCATTTTTAGAAAATGAAGCATATTATGTATCCCTTCTAAAAGAGAATAAAAATAATTTGCTATTACTTATTAAATCTTTTGTTGAAGATGAAAATATATTTATAATTGGGCATAATATAAAATTTGATTACAAAGTCTTAAAAAAATATGATATCGAAATAAAAAATATTTTCTTTGATACAATAATTGCAGCTAAACTATTTCTTGGTGATGCTGGTAAACTCAATTTAGATTATCTTGCAGAAAAATATTTAAGATATAAAACAATACATTATGATGATATTGTAAAAGAAAAAGGTTATAATCTTTCAAACTATCCTATAGAAAAAGTCAAAGATTATTCTTGCGAAGATGCTGATGTAACTTTGAAACTATATAATAAATTTAAAAAACTATTGGATGATTATAATTTAAGCACACTTTTTTACAAAATTGAAATGCCATTAATAAAAATACTAGCTCATATGGAAATAAATGGTATTTTAGTAGATGAAAGCTATTTTCTAGAAAAGAAGAAAACAATTGAAAATATGTTGAATGAGCTAGAAAAAGAAATATATAAAATAGCAGGTGAAGAATTCACAATTAACTCCCCAAAACAACTTCAAAAAATCCTTTTTGAAAAATTAAATCTTCCTCCAGTTAAAAAAGGTAAAACTGGTTATTCTACTGATGAAGATGTATTAGAAGAATTGAGCAATTTGCATTTATTACCTGCAAAAATTATAGAATGGAGAAAGTTATCTAAACTCTATTCTACTTATATAATACCAATATTGAATCTTAAAGATATGAATAATAGGCTACATACAAATTATAATCAAGTTTTTGTAACTACTGGGAGATTATCCTCAAATGATCCAAATTTACAAAATATTCCTGTTTATGATGACTACAACATAAATATACGAAAAGGTTTTATATCAAAAGAAAACTTTACTTTAATTTCTGCGGATTATTCTCAAATTGAACTTAGAGTTTTAGCTCATTTCTCAAAAGATGAAAACTTAATAAATGCATTTATAAATGGCGAAGATATCCACAAATCTACTGCATCTTTTATATTTAATAAAAAAATTGATGAAATAACCCCAAAAGAGAGAAATATTGCAAAAACTATCAACTTCGGAGTTATATACGGTTTATCACCATTTGGACTTTCACAGCAATTAAAAATTTCAAGAGGAGAAGCAAGTAATTTTATTAACAAATATTTCTCACAATTTAATAGGTTAAAGAAATATGAAGAGGAACTTATATCTTTTGTTAGAGAATATGGTTATACCTATACTCTTTTTGGTAGAAGAAGATATATTCCAGAAATAAGGTCAAATAATAAAGTAGATCAACAAATGGGAGCAAGAATAGCTCTTAATACACAAATACAGGGGACAGCAGCAGAAATAATGAAAATTGCAACGATCCAAATTTATGATTTCCTTACCCAAACGTATAGAGAAAAAGCTTATTTACTCCGTCAAATTCACGATGAAATTATTCTTGAAATAGAAGATTCTTTTGTAGAAAAGATAAAATTAGAAATAAAAGAAATTATGGAAAACTTAAAATCTGAATTACCAAATTTTATTGTACCACTTAAAGTAAATATTTCTTCGGGGAAAGACTGGGGTCAACTTAAAGATTAAAAAATAAATTAATAAGGAATAAAAAATGAGAAAAAAAATACCTTATATGCTTTTAATTAGAGATGGATGGGGATTTAACCCCAAAAAAGAATATAACGCTATAGAATTATGCAATCCAGAAAATCATAATTATTTTTTAAATAATTTTCCTACAGTCTTAATTGAAGCTTCGGGATTAGCTGTAGGATTACCAGAAGGAAATCAAGGATCATCAGAAGTTGGCCATCTTAATATGGGAGCAGGAAGGATTGTATATCAAAATCTAGTCAAAATATCTAAAGAAATTGATGAAAAGACATTTTTTAAAAATGAAGCTTTATTAAAATCTTATGAGCATGCAATTAAGTATAATTCAAATATCCATATTTATGGTTTAGTACAAGATCAAGGAGTCCATGCACACACAAAGCATTTACTTGGGTATTTAGAATTTTTTAGACTTAAAAACTATAATGGAGATAAAATCTATATCCACATAATTTCTGATGGAAGAGATACTTTACCAAAATCCACATATCAATATGTTAAAGAAGTTGAAGAATATATTCATAAATTTAATTTCGGGAAAATAATATCTATTACAGGTAGATATTATGCTATGGATAGAGACAATAGATGGGAAAGAGTTAAATTATTTTACGATATGCTTGTTTATGGTAAAAGTGATTCTAACTTATTTAATGATGTTTATAGTGCAATAGATGATGCTTACAATAATAATGAAACAGATGAATTTATAAAACCTCGAATAATAAAAGGATTTAAAGTAATTCAAGATAATGATTTAATAATATTTTTCAATTATAGATTTGATAGAGCAAGAGAAATTACTAAAGCTTTTATTCATGATGATTTTAAAGAATTTGAAACAAAAAAAATAAATAATTTATGCTATTTATGCACAACCGAATATTATGAAAATATTCAGAAATCAAATAGAGCAAAAGTATTCGTAACCTACCCTCTTGAAAACTTAACAAATATAATGGGAGAATGGATATCAAAAAAAGGTTTGAAACAACTTAGAATAGCTGAGACTGAAAAATTTGCTCATGTTACTTTTTTCTTTAATGGGCAACAAGATACTGTATATGAAGGAGAAGATAGAATATTAATTCCTTCACCAAAAGTTCCCACCTATGATTTAAAACCAGAAATGAGTGCATATGAGGTAACAGAAAACATATTAAATGCATTAGACAAAGATATTTATGACTTTATAGTGCTTAATTATGCTAACCCTGATATGGTTGGGCATACAGGTGTACTTGAAGCTGCTATTAAAGCATGTAAAACTGTCGATATATGTGTTGGAAAAGTTGTTAACAAAGTTTTAGAGAAAGAAGGAATAGTATTTCTTACTTCAGATCACGGAAATGCAGAGCAAATGATTGACTATGAATCTGGGAAACCTTATACAGCACACACTTCAAATCCTGTTTGGTTTACTATAATTTCAAAATTAACTCATTTACAAAAAGATAAAATAAAATTAAGAAATGATGGAAAACTTGCAGATATTAGTCCTACTATTCTTTATACAATGGGAATTGATATTCCAAGTGAAATGGACGGAAATATTTTATTTAAGTAAAAATTAGTTTAAAATGAAAGAAAAAGCTTTTATAATAGGAATTTCTGGTGGTTCAGGTTCTGGCAAAACAACTATTGTTAAGAAAATTTCAGAGGTATATAATGATTTTGTATTTTTACCTCAAGATAATTATTATAAATCTGCAGAATATATTAACAATGAAAATATTACAGACTTCAATTTTGATCATCCTGATGCTTTTGATAATGATTTATTAATTAATCATTTAAAAAGATTAAAGAATTTTCAAAATATTGAACTTCCCCATTATGATTTTATCCAAAATAAAAGAACTGAACAAGTAACTTTAATAGAACCTAAAAAGCTTATTATTTTTGAAGGTATTCTAATTTTCTTTAATAAAGAAATTAGAGATCTAATAGATCTTAAAATTTATGTAGATACTCCTGATGATATAAGATTTATTAGAAGACTAAAAAGAGATATAGAAAAAAGAGGAAGAACTATTGATTCTGTAATAAAGCAATACTTAACATTTGTAAGACCAGGACATTTAAATTTTGTTGAACCTACAAAAGTCTATGCTGATATAATTATACCGGAAGGAGGTTATAACCAACCAGCTATTGATTTATTAATATCATTTATTAAAGAAAAAATTAGAGAAGATTAATAAGGTAATACTTAATAAATCTAACTAAACAATTTTAGCTTAACCTTACTTTAATTATATTTTAATTATATTTAAATAATTTTTAATTAGCATTAAATTGGTAATGGGACCAACACCATCTGGAACTGGAGTTATAGAACATATATCTTTAAGAGATTCAAAATCGCAATCCCCAACAATTTTATTATCCAAATAATTTATTGATAGATCAAATATAATTGTCCCTTTTTTTATATCTTCTTTTTTAATAAAGCAAGGCTTACCTACTGCTGTAATTATAATTTCAGATTCTTTCATTTTAAATTTTAAATCCTTCGTTTTTGAATGTGCTACTGTAACTGTGGCATCTCTATTTAAAAGAAGTCCGATTAAAGGTTTTCCTATTATATAAGACCTATTTATTATTAATACATCTTTTGAGGCGAAATTTATATTATAATAATTTGCTAACTCTATTACAGCATTTGCTGTAGGAGGAACAAGAAACTCTTTATTGTAAAAAATTGATGCAAAAGAGTTTCTAGTAATTCCTTCAAGATCCTTATTAGGTGAAATAGCATTTATAACATATTCTTTTTCTTTTACATCAACCATTGGCATTTGAACAAAAATACCAATAATATCATCTCTTAAATTAAAGTTATTTATATATTCAATATAATTTTTATCTCCTCCATTTTTTGAATTCTTTGAAATTTCAATTATTTCATAGTTTAAATCAAATTTTTTAAATAATTTTAATAATTGTTTTAAATAAACCCTAGAAGGTTCATCATCAATATTTGATAATATTCCAATTTTGTTCTTATTAAAATCTTTACCTTTTTTTTCAAACTCTTTTTTTATTTCATCTATTTTAAATGAGTAATCTTCTATTAGTTTTTTCTTTAATTCATTCCCACTTAAAATCATAAATTTATTTCCTTAATCTTATATTATTAAATTATTGCTTTATAATGAAAGAAAAACTATTTATATAATTGTCCAAAATTAGTAAATAATAATTTGAATGTTTCAAAATCTCAACTTTGTTTAATTCGAGATCATAAGCTTTCAATATTTTAAAATCCATAATTTTATCATATGGGCCAACTAATTTAACAGTTTCACTTAAATCCCACTTGTTTTTGCAATAAAAAAGATATAAATAATTTTTTTTCTTAATTTCTTTCTCATCCCTTAAAATTATTTTTAAAAACAATTCTTTTAATTTTCTATAAAAATTATTATCAAAATTAAATAAATTTTTAAAAATATCTTTGTAGCTAATATTTTCTAAATCTTCATACCAAATAACATAGCCTAGATAAATGGAATCCCTTTGATAATTTAAATTAGTTGGTCTTATTTCCTCATTTAATTGGCTATCTATAAAATAAAATCCAGTAGAGTATGGTCTATGGGAATATAAATCTAAAAAAGGAAAATAATTATTAACAAAATCATTCCATTTATTAAAATCTTTAAAAAATCTATCTTTATTATTAAGATAAAAATCAATATCTTTTTTATTAAAATCTTTTACAATCTCAAAAGCAATATCAATAGCTTTCCTATAAACAAAAGTTGTTATGCCTTGATAAAATTCTGATTTCATTCTCCCTTCTATCTTAAAAGAATCTATACCAGCAATAACTAAAAAGGGCAAATATTTTAATAGACACAAATCTTTAGAAGACATAAAGTATGAATAATTTGAATCTTCAATAACTTCAAATATTTCATTTTCTCTTTTTTTCTCAATAACCTTAAATTCCCATCTACATGGGTGGACACACATCCCTTTATTAGCATCTCTATAATAAATTCCTTCAGATTTTGAAAGATTTGGCGAAGTCATATAAAAAGAAAGTAAGCACCTTCCAGAATAAGAGATACACATAGCTCCATGTATAAAAGTTTCCAACTTAACTTTTAATTTCTTTTCATTTATATAATTTTTTATTTCTTCAATTTCTTTTAATGTTAATTCCCTAGCTAAAATAACTCTATCTACACCTTGTCTATACCAAAATTCAACTCTTTTAAAATTTAAAGTATTTGCTTGAGTTGAAAGATGGATTTCTCTTTTCTTTATTTTATATTTACTATTAGAATTTAATTTTCTTTTTTTAAATTTTTTATTCAAATATTCAACTATAGAAGGATCAGAAACTATATATGCATCTGGATTAACTTTATCTATACTTGAAAATTCATCAATAAAATTATTTAAATCCATATTGTGCATAAAAATATTAGTAGTAAAATAAAACTTTTTATTAAACTTATGAATCACATCTGAAAGATATTTTAAATCTTGAATATCAGAAAAGTTTTTATTGTATCTTAGGCTATAATTTTTTGTTCCTATATATATAGCATCAGCTCCATAAATTATAGGAAATGCTCCTTTTTTTTTATCTCCTGCTGGTGAAAGTAACTCAGGTTTATTAATTATAAATTTATTTTTCATTTCAACTTTTAATAATAATATTTTTCTAAATATATTAAAAAATATTTTTTTTTAAATTATTTGTTTTAATCAATCTTTTTTAAAAATATTTTTAATATTTTGTAAAAATTACATATTATTATTGACTTACTTTAATTTAAATTATATTTTTTTTTAAAATAAGAAATAAATGGGGTAAATTTGATAAAATATTCTAATTTTGAAAAATATTTTAGACATCTTGCTTTTAAGGTTAAAATAGAAGGTAGAAAAGCTTTAAAAGATTATCCAGATATAACTAAAGCTATGTTTGAAACATTACAATTAATATATTTTAACAAATCATTAAAAGCTAAAGATATTGCATCAAATCTTGATATTTCAAGACCTGCTGCTTCAGAGATTCTTACTAAATTGGAAAAATACGAATATATACAAAAAACAAAAAATCCTAAAGATAACAGAGAAACATATTTTTCCTTATCAAAAAAAGGAGAAAAAGTTATTAATTCTGTCATCAAACAAAGAGTTAAGTTTATAAAGCAAATATTTAAAGAAGAGGAAATAGTTGAAATTTCAAAAATATTTAAAGATATATTGAAAAGATTTAAAAAAAGTGACCAGAGATAGTTTTAATCAAATGATTAAATTATTTTCTGATTCCTTTTCTTTTAATAATTCAATAAAAAAGAAAGTAGAAGAAGCTTTTTTTTATATTGATAGAGCTGATTTTGTTCATCCAGAACTTAAAAAAGAAGCTTATATTAATAATGCATTACCAACATACTGTGGTCAAACAATATCCCAACCTCAAATTGTTTATGAGATGACATGCCTTTTAAATCCAGAAAAAGACGATAAAATTTTAGAAATTGGAACAGGTGTTGGATATCAAACAGCTATTCTTGCTTATCTTTCAAAGGAAATTATAACTATTGAAAGGCATAAAAAGCTTCATTTAATTGCTCAAAAAAACTTATCAAAATATAATTTTAAAAATATAAAGTTTTTGCTTTTAAATGGAGCTTATGGTTATGAAGAAGAAAAACCATATAATAAAATTATTATTACTGCTTCAATTGGAGAAAGTAATTTAAAAAAAATAAAAGAACAACTTTCAAATAATGGTATATTAGTTGCTCCTATTCAAATAACTTATGGATTACAAAAATTGATAAAAATAACCAAAATAGAAAGCAAATATATAGAAGAAGATTTTTCTTATTGTATATTTGTCCCAATAGTAGATAAAGACCCTGAATAAATTTAAATTATCTTTTTTTATAATTTATAATTGTTTCTATAATTATTATAAGAGAAAAAATTATAAAAATAAGTGCCCAAAATTTACTTTTAATATTTGTTATTAAAATTAAAATAAAAAATAAGAGTATTAGCATATTTGAAGGAACTAGTAAACTTTTATTTTTAACTGCAAAATAATATATATATAATGAAAATGAAACAACTAGTAAGAATATAGGCCATGTTTGCCCCAGAAATTTCCAGTTAGTTAATGTATTTATAAATATATAAATGCCGGTAAATATTAAAAATAAAGAAGGAATAATAGTATTATACTGTTTTTTATCTTCAAGATATGGATATAACAAAAAAATACCCGTAAAAATAATAAACAAAGGCCAAATAGGTATATTACTATTAATTATATTTTGCAAAATTAAAATTAAAGCAAATATTAAGAAAATAATTGATAAATATATTTTTGTAATAGTATTTAATTTTATTTTAAATGTCTTCATCGAGTAAATGATAAAAAAATTATAATAAAATTTCAATAAAAAATTCTAAATAATTTATATTTTATATTTGAATTTATAAAATATTAAATTAAAATTTTAATAAAGATTTATGAATAGAATATGAAAGCATTAATTATAGATGATGAACCTTATATTC
>JAOAHJ010000010.1 GCA_026415295.1 Spirochaetota bacterium
AAATAATTATTTAATTTGAATTTTATTTTTTTTATGTTAATTTTTTAAAAATAAATATAATTTTTTTTACAAAATTTATTATTTCATCAAAATTTATTAATTTTATTAATTTTATTATCTTTGTAATTTTAAAAAATTACTTTATTTTTATTAAATATTATAAAAACATACATTTTTATTTTCCAAAATTAATAAATGCTATATAAGCTAAATTTTATTAAAAATTTAACATTTTAAATAATTATTTTTAATAAGGAGATAATAATGATAAAAACAATTAAAGGTAAAATTATTATTAATTTTTCTCTTCTTGCAATTATTATTTTATCATTGCTTTCATTTTTAATTATATCATATGTTCAAAGTAATATTGTTCCTTATATTGATAATCTTGGAATTGAAATTGCAAAAAAAGGAGCAAGTTCTATAGAATCATTATTATTAGGATTTATTTCAGAAGGAAAAGCCATAGTAACAAATCCTGAATTTAAATCTGGAGATATAAAAAAATGGGATGAAATGATTGATTTTTTAAAAGGCAAATTAAATCCAAATTTTGAAATGTTATTTTATGCGACTCAGACAGGAGATACATATACTACAACAGGAACTAGAGTAAATGTAAAAGATAGAGAATATTTTCAGGAAGTTATTGTTAAAGGCAAAGACTATTTTATAAGTGATCCTATAATATCAAGAGCAACAAACAAGCCTATAATAGTAGTAGCAAATAAAATAGTTGACACCAATAATAATTTATTAGGAATTATTGGGATAACTATAACACTTGAAAAATTAAGTGAAATTGTAAATAATATAAAAATGGGGAAAACAGGATATGGCTGGGCAATATCCTCAACTGGATTAATAGTAGCTCATCCAAATAAAGAATATGTTATGAAGAAAAATATTCTTGATTTAGATAAAGAAGGGTTCAAAGGATTTACTAAATTTTTCGAATATATAAAAGACAAAGAAAATGGTATATATCTCATAACAAGAAAAGATGGTGTTAAAGAGATGCTTATTTTTTCTAAGGTATCTTATACAAAGGGATGGTATGTTGGAATTGCCATAGAAGAAAAAGAACTTAATCAACCTGTTAATAACCTCTTAAGAATTATCTTAACTATTATCATTTTTGCTATTATTTTAACATTCATTATTTCAACAATATTAGGAAATAATATTTCAAAAGGAATAACTAAAATTAATAAATTTTTTATTCAACTTTCAAAAGGTGAGGGGGATTTAACCCAAAGAATAACAATTAATTCAAAAGACGAAGTTGGTATTTTAGCAAATAATTTTAATCTTTTTATAGAAAAACTTAATAAAATTGTCTCATCCATCAAAGAAGCTATTGAGAATTTAAAAAATATAGGGAACACCCTTTCTTCTAATATGACAGAAACTGCAACTGCTATAAATGAACTTACTTCGAATGCAAATAGTATAAATGGTCTAGCTGATAATCAAATAGAGTTTTTTAAAAAATCTTCTCAATCTATTTTAGATATGGTTAAAAATATTGAACAATTAAATAACTTAATAGAAAGCCAATCTGCTGCTTTAATAGAATCATCTTCTTCAATAGAAGAAATGGTTAGAAATATTCAATCAACAACTTCAATTTTAGAACAAAACTCTATTTCAGTTTCTGATCTTCTTAAAGCTTCTGAAGATGGGAAAAAAAGTATGGATGCTCTTAATAATGTTGTTGAAGAAATATTAAAAAGTTCAGAAGGTTTATTTGAAGCATCTGAATCTATTCAAAAAATAGCTGATCAGATAAACTTACTTGCAATGAATGCTGCCATTGAGGCAGCTCATGCTGGTGATACAGGAAGAGGTTTTGCAGTTGTTGCTGATGAAGTTAGAAAGTTAGCTGAAAGTTCTATGGTTCAAGGGAAAGATATATCTTACAAACTTTCAAATATAAAGAAATCTATAGATAAAGTTTCTTTAACAACTAAGGAGACCGTTAAACTTTTTGACAAAGTTTTTGCTCTATCTAAAACTGTTGCTCAACAGGAAGATATAATCAAAAACGCAATGAAAGAACAAAACACTGGTTCTGTTCAGATTCTTGAAGCTATAAAACAGATAAGTGGAATAACTGCTCAAATTAAAACATTTTCAACTTCTATGACAGATTTAAATAATTCTATAAAAGAAGATATAGATAAATTAAATAAAATGACTTACGAGGTTAATCACTCTATTTCTGAAATGAATATTGGCTTTTCTGAAATAAATAAAGCAGTTGCACATATTGAAAAAGTTTCTGAAGATAATAGAAATAATATTTTTAATGTCGAAGAACAGGTTAAAAAGTTTAAAACTTAATAAAACAAACTAATAATTAAAAAAATAAATTTAAAAAGAAAAAATAAAATGAAAAAATACCATATAATTAAATAGAATTAAATTGATTTAATTAAAAATTAATTAATATTTCACACTCAAAAATTATTTGTTTAAGATTTGTATCAAATAAAACGCCAGGCTTAGGGAAATAATAAGGTTTATAACCTCCAACTACAATAATGTAGATGTTTTTAATAGGTTTGTATATTATTCCGCCATTAAAGTAAAAGTTGTAATAATAAAGGTTATCTATTGATGTAGGTGATCCATTTAAATATTGGTTTAAACTATTTACTATAACTCCAGCACTTATTTTATATCCTAAAAATGAGTAAGTAGGGATCATTCTAAGGGATAAAATAAATTTTTTAATACCAATTTTATAGTAGGTCAAATTATCTTGATAAAAAGCTGATGAAAAATTACTGTATATAAAAGAAAGCTCATTTTGATAAATATATATTCCTACTTCAAATTTAGAATTTGTTCTTTCAAATATTTCAAGGTTTAAGTTTTCTTCATAAAAATTCATAAGCTTGATTGGATAAAATGATGAATAAAAATTAGTTCCAATAAAAAAATATGGATAAAGATCCAGTTTTAAATTTATATTCAACCCATTAAAATAATTATTAAAATTTCTTGTTAAAAAATCAATATTAAATGATAAAAAAATAATCTTGTTTAAATAGATCAATCTAATAGTTGCTCCATATGGATCAAGATTAAAATTATCATAAAATAGATTTATTCCAGCATAAATAGTACCACTATCAGTATTAAATTCTCCTTTATTTAAAGTTTTACTAATAAAATTTAATAAGTAATTTAAATTAAAAGTAAAAGAAAGATAGTAAGAATAATAAATATTTTCATAAATTTTATTTGGAAGACTATTTTTTATATCAAATGTGGTAAAAGAATAAAAATATCCGCCCCTTATCTGAAAAGGGGAGTCAAATAAAATAAAATAATCCTCTTCTGCGCTATATAAATTTAATGATAAAATAGATAAAAATAAAATTAAGATAAATAAATAAAAAATTTTTAATCTAACTTTTTTCATTTTTTGTATTCTCTAAAAATATTTTAATTTTTTTATTTCATATTATTAATTCTTTATTAAATTTTGTCAACTAATATATTTCCAGTTTAATATAGTTATATTATTAATAAACCATTTTTCTTTATTTTTGCAAAGTTTTTAGAGGTAACAAACGATAAAAATGGGATTTTTAATCTTTCCTCAAAAAGGGCTGCAAATTCAGATAATTTCATACATTTATAACTATTTTTTTCAATATTAATAGACTTTTCTTTTAGTATCCCTTCATCATAATTATTTCCCCATTCATCATTCATTGATATTTTATTAAGAATCTCTTGAAAAAAAAGACAGAATTGCAAAGAAAGTTTGAGCCTTTTTTTCTCTCCTTCATAAAACCAAATAAGCTCTCCATTATAATCATCAATTTTATTCACATAAATTTTACTTCCTATAAATAAAACAATTTTATCATAAAGATTTTTATCTATAATAATTTCATAATTTATATTTTCTATAATTTTTTTTACAAAATTTTCCTCTATATCAGGTGAAACAATATCAAAATCAAAAAAAGATGATATAGGTTCATCAAGTCCAATAAAATTATTATAGTTATATGCTACTTTATTAAGCCCCTCATCAAACCTATCATAAAATGAACTATTCCAAAATGAAAGATCGTTAAAAGCAAAATCATATTCTGGAAATAAAATTTTATTTGATTCTATAATTTTTATATTTTTATCAAATTCAGTATTTTTATCTTCTACTTTAATTTTATTTTCTAATCTATTTTCTTTTTTTTCTATAAATTTATTTTTAATAGTTATAAATCCTTTATTTATAAGTTCATTTATATAATCTGAATAATAAGTTAAAACAAATCTATGAAAAAATATAGAATCTACTATACCTTCAACAAACATTTGTCTAACAATCTCTATCATATTAACTATATCAGATTCAGTTTGTTCAAAAGCACCATAAATAAGATAAAGATGTACATAAACACCTTCTGATTTAAAGAAATATAAAATTCTTATTAAATCTTCAAGATTAATCCCTTTTCTTATTTTATTTAATTCCTCCTGCAAAACTGTTTCTGCTCCAACTGTTATTGCGATTAAGCCAGATTTTGAAAGAAGTTTTACTATATCATAACTTATTCTTTTATCCAATCTCAGATTTCCCCAAAATGAAAAAGGTTTTCCTCTCTTAATATTTAGCAAACTAAAATTAATAAGTTTATCAATAGGCATAGCTTCATCAACGAAGTGTATACCTGATATGCCTTCCTTTTCTAAAATATGTTTATTTTGTAAAAGGAAGTTATTTAAAAGGTTCTCCTCATCAACTTCAATAAAATCATTTATATAATCAAGATTAACATCACAAAATCTACACTTTCTCCACCAACATCCCCAAGCAAGAAAAGCTTTTATCCACTTTTCTGAAGACCAAAGAGAATACATTGGATTGCTTAACTCTTTTAATCTTATATATTCCCCAAAATCTATATCAGAATAATCAGGATATGATTTATAAACAAAATTTTTTTCTAAATTATCAAGTTCATTCTCATTATTAAAGTTTAAGAAAACAATATTATTATTGTTTATATATTTTTTGGATTCTTCATCGTAATTTTCAATGACATTTTTATTTTTTAAAAAGTAAAAATACTCTTTATCTTTATTGGGGAAATTAATAAAATTAATATTTTTTTTATCAAAAAAAATAGTTTTATATAAATTTTCATATTCAAGTTCATATTCATTTGAACCTCTTCTTAAAAAACTAAAGATAATCTCTTTTATAGAAGCATATCCTTTATCCAAAACAAGAAAATCAACATAGTTAAATAATTCTGGATTTTTAACATTTCTTAACTCAGATGAAACATATCCCCCACCAAGTACAATAGTAGAATTTTCTCCTATCTTATTTTTTATAATTTCTCCTAAATATATTGAAGGAACAATGCATGATGGAAATGGACATGTAATTAAAAAAATGTTTTGTCTATTTTTAGAAATCTTATCAAATTCAAATATATCACTTAAAAGAGGATAAAATAATAGATTTAATATTTCTGCTTCTAAAATTTTTTCCTTTAATTTAGAAAAAAAATTAAATTCAGTTTGAACAGAATATGCATAATAAGAAAGTTTAAAATTTTTATCAAAAAATAAATTTATAAAATCAACAAGTTCATCAATTACCAGTGAAAAAATTTCAAAAATAGCTTCATAACTATAATTTAAACTATTAAAATCAAGGTAATTTTTTATTCTATACCCTATTGGAATATCCTTTAGTAGATTATAATAAAATGATAAATTATTTTTATCTCCTTTCCCTTTTAAAAAATCAACTATTTTATCAATATTATTTATATAAAACTCTCTATTTAAGTAATAAAATAAAAAATAATCCCTTTTTTCTTCTTCTAAAATATGCTCTTTTACTTTATATTTTTCATATGCTCTTTCAAATATTAACTTTAAACCTTCTTTTGCAAATATTCGATTTATAAGCTTAATGTTTAAATCAATAAAACTAAGTTCAAATGGAATTTTGCCATTTATAGAAAATTCAGATTTTATAAAATTTTTTAAATATAAGCATGATGGATAAGGGGAATTTATCTGCATAAAAGGAGGATTAATTAAATAAACATTAATACTCAAAATTTTATCCTTAGCTTTTATAATTATTTTTTAAATCTAATTTATATTTAAACTATTTACAAATTATATTTAATTTATTTATTTATAATTTTTAATCAATTAATTAAATATAAATTTTTTAGCTGTCTTGATTTTAAATAGCTTATCTTAATAAGATTTATACTATTATTAAATTTAATCAAATTTTTTATTTAATTATTTTTTTATTAGAATTTTTATAAAAAAGGCTGCCCATCAGTATGAGCAGCCCTTTAATTTTATTTTTATTTTTTTCTATCTATAAATCTAACTTTTTTATATAATTTTTATGATTAATATATATTAAAAATTATTTCTTAATTAAATATTCAATGCCAAATAATTGAAACCAGTTAACCCAATCATTATTATATTTATAATAAATATACATTTTATTCCTATTTTCAATTACTATTTTTATCTCATCTGTTTGATATTTTGTAATCCATTGACCATTTTCGTATGACTTTTCTTGATACTGGGGCCCTTCAAATGTAGATCCAGACCCTTTTAAATCAATAGTACCTTTACTTCCAGAATTTAAAACATTATTTTTTTTAACTTCTAATGTGTATGATTTCATACCATAAGTAACAGTTACTGTATAATTATTCCCAAGTGATGAACCTGAATTTTCCCATATTCCTATATAAGGATAAAATAGACTACATGAAGATGATATAATAGCTAAAGAAAATAAAATAAGTAAAATAAATGAATTTTTTAAAAAATTCTTCATTTTTTTCTCCTTTATAATTTAAAAATATAAAATTAAATTAATTTTTAACAAATATCCTAATAATAATTCAATAAATAATCTTTATATTATAATATTAAATTCTATCATATTAAAAATTACTTAATAGTTCTTGCTATTAATAATAATTCAAAATATAAAAAAAAACAACCTAAAATATTAATAATATAAAAAAATATATTTTTATGAGATATAAATAAATAATAGCTTTTATAAAACATTGATTAAAATAGATTTAAGATAACTTTTCTATAATAGCTCCAAGACTTCTGTATATTTCAACTATTGATGGATATCTTCTTCTTAAAATATCTGTTCCATGTATAATAGTTTGAACGGGATCTGCTAACGCAGCTAAAAATATAGCTTTTGTGCCTTGAATTATACCTGGTGCTGCAACTTCTCCTCCAATATATTCAACAATTGGTTCCATAACAATAATCTTTTGAGGATCTGACATAAATATTTCGGCTCCCATATAGTTAAGTTCTCTAACAAAATCAAAACCAGATTCATACATCCAATTTTGAAATAACATAGATCCTTGAGCTTTTGTAGCTAAAGTTACCATAACTGGTAAAAGATCAACTGGAAATCCTGGCCATGGTCTTACAGTAAATTTTGGGAGATCCCTACCTGCTTGGGGAAATTTATCTTTTTGAATAACAAGCTTCTTATCTCCTTTTACAACTAGATCTTTATCTTCTCTTTTTATATCAACACCAAAAAGTTCCATCCATTTTATTATACCATCAACTATATATGGAATGTTGGCTCCTTTTATCCTTATTTTACCCCCTGTAATAGCAGCAGCTACAATATATCCTCCAATATCAACAAAATCAGGAGAAGCTTCAAAATCGGTTGATTTTAAACTTTGTGTCCCTTTTATAAAAAGCTTATTTGTGCCTATCCCTTCTATTTTAGCTCCCATTTTAACAAGTGTTTTTAATACATCTACAACATGAGGCTCACAAGCAGCATCTATTATTTCAACTTCAGAATCAATAGCTGAGGCAAATATAGCTATATTAATAGTTGCTGTAACTGAAGCCTCCATTAACCATATGCTTTTTCTTAATATCCCTTTATTTTTATAAATCAAAAATATTGATCCATTTTCATAATTATATGTTACACCTAAATCTGAAAAACCATTAACATGTGTTGCAATAGATCTCATGCCAAGTTTACATCCACCAGGTACTGGTAACTTTGCATGTCCAAATCTTGCAAGTAAAGGACCTGCAAAAGTAAAAGCCCCTCTAAATTTTTTACCTAATATCTCATCTATATCACTACTTTTAATATTTTTTGAATCAATTAATGTAAAATTGTCATCAGTTTTAACGATTTCAGCTCCCAAAGTTTCATATATTCTTAAAAAATTTTCTACATCTGAAGTTGAAGGTAGATCTTTAAATCTTATTCCCCCACAATTAAGCATAGCTATCGGCAGTGCACCCATTAAAGAGTTTTTATTGATTATTGGAGTAACCTCGCCAACAAGTTTTCTTCCCCCTATAACTTTAATAGTTCCATTCATAAATATATTTTCCTTTTAAATCTTTTTTTGATAATCGACTTTTTCAAAAATCCTTAAATTTTACATAATTTTTATTTTATTATTCAAATATTTTATTTTATCTATTTAATTTTTATTTTAATTTTACATCATTTTCTATACTATATGGAATTTCACCCCAAACTAAAAGTTTAATAAAATTTTTTTTTACCTCAAAAATATTGATACTACAATTATTTAATGAATACTTTCTAATATTTATATCTTTTAGATCAAAACAGAACTTGAAAATAGATTCAACAACTCCCCCATGAGTTATAAAGAGAACATTAGAATCATTTTCTACAACATTAAGAAGAGAAAAAGTAAAATTTATAACCCTATTCATAAGATCTTCATTACTTTCACCTGCTGGAATTTTAAAAGAATAAGAATGAACTTTTTCAAAAAAATTATTTTTATATTCAGGATATTTTTCAATTATTTCATTTAGAGTCAACCCTTCAAAAATACCAAAATTTTTTTCTCTTAGCTCAGCTTTCTTTTCATATTGAAATTTTAAATATTTTTTTAAAATTTCAGCAGTTTGAATAGCTCTACCTAAGTCTGAAGAAAAAGCATAATCAATATAAAATTTTTTATTTAAGTTTTCTTTACTATTTCTATAAGAAATTAAATTAAAATTACTTAAAAAATTATCTATATATCTATTATTAAAATATTTTTGTAAGAAATTTGGAACAAAAAAATATTTGTTTTTCAAATATTTTCCAAGATATTCTGTTTGTTTTATTCCATTATAAGTTAAAGGAGAATCTCTAAAACCTTGAATTCTTAACTCTTTATTCCATAAAGTTTCTCCATGTCTTATAACAAATAACTTAAATTGCTTTTCAGAATTCAAATGCACTCCATTTTAATAATATATTTATTTAAATATATTCTTAATAAAATAAAAAAAATTAAATTAAACTTAACTAAATTAAATTAATTAAATTACTTAAGTTTAATATTTTAAACAAATTTTTTTAATTATTTTTTATTTAATTTTTTCTGCATTATGCTTTTTATTTTAAATTAATCTTTATTAATAATTCAAAACTTATAAGCATTAACATATATCTTACATTAATTTTAATTTTTATTTTTTTATTTATTTCAATATTCCTAAAAAAGTAATCTCTTCTCTATCTGAAAAAAGATGTATAAATCTATACTCACTAAAATTTTTCTCAAATTCCAATTTTTTAAGTTCTAAAAATAAATTTTCAAAATTTGAAAAACCAATTTTGAAATTAATAATATAAAAATAAGCCCATCTATTGGTAATCCATTTCATAGCTAATTTAGCAATTTTTTCAGGTTTTTCAATAATATCGCATAAAAACCATGATAATTTATAATTGTAGTCTTTACTATCTGGAACAAATTTAAAAGCATCATTTTTAATATGAAAAATATTGCCTTTTTTTATTTCATCCCTAAGAATATTACTTCTTAATTCTCCATTATCTATAGAATAAACTATAGCTCCTTTCTTAAAACAGGAATATGTCCATCCACCTGGACTTGCTCCAAGATCAAAAACTATATTATATGTTCCAGGTTTTTTACAAAATATTTTAAAGGCTTCTTCTAACTTTAAATATGACCTTGATGGAGATTTATTATCAAAAATCATTCTTTTTTGACCATTGTAGAAACAATAAAAAGAATAAAAACATCTGTCTTCTGATAAAATAGATAAAAAACAAACTCTTTCTCTTCTAAAATCATAAAAATCATTATATTCAAGTTGATTAAAATCAGAGACAAACTTTTTTACAACCCTCGATATTTTCTTTTTAAGAAACTCTTTTATCAAAATTTCAAACTTTTTTAACCTAAGAGAAACTTTTTTATTTTTATTATTATTTAAATTATTAATCTCTAAATTATTAATTTTTAAAAATAAAAAAAATATATTTTCATCTAATTTTTTACCTTTTATAAATAAAAGAAACTCATTGCATAAATCACAAAGTAGGGTACTTTTTTCAAATTTATAGTAAGGATCATAATCAAAATTTTTGTTTTTAGGAATACTTAAAACTTTTAAATCTATAAAAGTCATATACGGGAAAATAAAACCATCATATTCTTTTGATTTAATTATGTCAATTATCTTTGAATCTTTTTCTAATTCTAAAAGAATTAATCCACTTCTAGAATAGAGAACCTTTTTATATAAATTTTGTCCAAATCTATATTTCAAATATTCTAAAAACAGTTCTTCATATGAAGCACACAAATAAAAAGCTATATACATAACCCATACTCACCAACAGGTTCACCATGTTCATTTAAGTTTATTCTATTTATATACTTTTCTATTAAAGAAATATCACAACTATCTAAAAAACCATGTTTTTTTAAAATATTTACAATTGCAAATTCTGAAATTTCATAATCACCATCAATAATTTTTAAAGCAATTCCATAATATTTATTATCCTTTTTTATTCCAACACAATATACCCCATCAGCACCAACTTTTGCAATTCCATTGCCATTAAATATTTTTGTAAGTAAAGAGCAAAGCCCATCTGTTCCTGCTATCATCTCTGGAAAAGATATCATTGCATCTTTTATCAAATTCAATGCCTCATTAATATTTTCTTCAAATAATAATGATTTTAATTTTTTTATAATTATTTCTTTGTTATTCTCAGTTGCAAAAATATTTGAAGTTATAAGTTTAAGATACGCTTTTGCCATATTAATAACAGATGAAGAATAAACCGGAACACCACATCCATCTATACCTGCTATAAAGTTTGCTTCATCTGTATCATAAATTATACTTAAAATTTTTCTAATATCTTGTTGAACTGGATGATCAAATACTTTATAATTATAAATTTGTTCAGAATTTCTAAGTTTATCATAAATAACTCTATTTTTATCAAAAGATAAATAATCTTTATTTTTTGTTTTTTCATACATATATTTAGAATAAGCTATCATCTGTAAATGTTTAGCACTGCAATCTGAATAAAATTTAGAAGGGGAAATTCCTTCTTTTTTTTGAGCTTCTCTTATTTTTTTATTTCTTGAATATGTTATAGGACATAAAAGTTCATCTTCACTTATTGATGCTTTTTTCATAATATTATACAAAGTTTCAACATGGAAATTCTCACCAAAATGTGACGAACACATTAAAGAAAGCTCTTTTTTATTAAAATTAAATTTTTCATATGCTCCACTAACTATCAATGGTAAAACTTGAAAAGGTTTTGCTGTTGATCTTGAAAAAGTAATATAATTGTGATCTCCATAAGAATAAACTATATCACCTTTTTCATTAATAATAACATAAACACCATGAAAAACTTTCTCTTTTAATTCTCCTCTTTTAGCGTAAACTAGGGGATATATCTTTTTATAACTTTTCCTAATTAAATTTTTATTTTCTTTTTTTAACATATTATTAAAATTCATAAAAAACTTTGTTATATAATATCACATTATTTTTATTAAATTATTTTTTATATTCTTATTTGAATATTAACTTTATTTTTTAATATTTTCATTTTATTTAATATTAAATTATTTTACTTAAAGTTATTTTTAATTTAATTTTATTTTTATTTAGATTTAAATTATTATTTTTGGAGTAATTCTTGAATAGTTTCAGATAATTCTATAAAATCAAATGGTTTATTAATGAAAATAACATCTTTAAACTTAAACTTTATATCTTTGATTTCAGATAATTTTTCATCTTCAAGATATCCTGTTGCAAAAATAATCTTAAAATCAGGGTTTTTATCTTTAATCTTCCTAAGAAGCTCACTCCCAGACAAACCTGGCATAATAAAATCAATTATTGCAAGAGAAAGATTATTTTCATTTTCAATAAAAGCTCTATAACCATCATTACCATTTTTTGATATAATAACATCATAACCACATTTTTCAAGCATCTTTTCAGTAGCTTGCAAAACTGTTTCATCATCATCTACTACAAGAATAGTACCACTACCTTTCACAAGCTTCTTTTCATCAATTAACTCATCACTAAAAATAAAATCACCTTTATAAATAGGTATATAAATATAGAATGTTGTCCCAAATCCTTCATTTGAATAAAAATCTATGTAACCATTATGAGAACTTATTATTTTATAAACTATAGAAAGCCCCAGGCCTGTTCCTTTGCCATCAGTTTTTGTTGTAAAAAAAGGATCAAATATTTTATCCTTGTATTCTTCAGGTATACCCACACCCTCATCTTTAATACTAATTAAAAAGTTTTCTAAGTTATTTCTTTTTACCTTTTCAACTTTTATAAAAATATTTCCTCCAATTTTATCATCTTTCCTCATCACTGTCATAGCATCATTTGCATTTAATATTAGATTTATAAAAACTTGTTCTAATTTTATTTTATCTCCTTTTACAATAGCTTTATCATAATAAGGTTCAAATTTTATCTTTACAGTTTTATCAATAGAAGGAGCTACAATAGCTATTGAACTATTTATAACAGAATTCAAATCTATAAATTCACCACTACTTTTAGTTTCCCTTGATAACTCAAGTATTTGATTAACTATCCCAGAACCTTTAGAAATAGATTTTTCGATTATTTCAATATTTTCAATAAGATCATTTTTGTTTATATTTTCATTCTCTTCAAGATCAATTTTCATTAAAGAGGCTATTCCACTTATCCCATGAAGAATATTATTAAAATCATGTGCTATACCACCAGCTAAATTTCCTATCATTTGAAATTTCTGAGCTTTCATTAAAGTTTCTTCCATTCTTTTTATATCAGTGATATCCTGAAGATAAACTATTACACTTGACAGCATCTTTTTAATACTTAATTTTTGACTAGGTATTGATTCTTTTTTATTATCAAAAATTTTATAACTTTCTTCTTCAAAGTGGTATTTAAATGGAAAAACTTTTACAGAAAAATAAAATTTTTCATTATTAAAAATTATATCTTTTATCTTTTCTATATTTTCATAATTAGAGTTAAATATTAAAATTATAGAATCTTTTATGTCTTTGTCTTCTATCAATCTTTTTATTAAATTTTCATAATTAAAATTATCAGTTTTCTTAATATTTTTATATATCTCTGGAATATGAATATATTCAATATCTAAATTTTTATTAAAAATAATAAAAATTTCAGGGATAGAATTTAATAATAACTTTAATTTTTCTTTCTCATTTTCAAGTTCTCTAAGAGTATCTCTTAAATTCTTTGTCCTGGAATCCACCTCTTTTTTCAAAATTAAGCTTGTAAGTAATAAGATTAAAAATACAATTAAAAAACCTATTAAAACAAAAAAAATTATTCTAATGTAATTAAAACTTAATAGTTGTACGCCAAACCATTTTTTTCTAAGCTCAGTTATTTTGTTTTTATCAATATTTTTAAATCCATCTTCAATTAAATTTAATAATTGTTCATTCCCTTTTCTAACTGCTCTATGAAATTGACCTGTATAAAGAATAGGTCCTAACTTAAAATCTTGATAAATGTTATATTTTATAAGGTAGTAAACAGCAGGAGGACCATCTATTGAGAATATTTTTACATTTCCAAACTTTGCTTCTTTTATAATATCTTCATAACTTGAATAATAATGTAAATCTTTTATTCCATTATTTTTAAGAAAATTTATAACATTATCGCCAGCTTTAACAGCAATTGAAAATCCTCTAAGTGCTTTTATGCTATTTATTCCTGTTATAGATTTATGATAATATATAGGAACTTCTATTTTTTCATAAGGATTGCTATATGTTAACCATTTTGCTCTTTCGGGATTAAAAAAAATAGTATCAATAACATCACCTTCTCCATTTTTAAATCTTGTTAATGCTTCATCCCAATTAAAAGCTTTTATTTCAACTTTAATATTATTTTCTTTTTCCCATAACTTCCATAAATCAACAAGAAATCCTGTAAGAACTCCATCTTCATCAACAAAAATATAAGGAGGATAATTTATATCAATGTAAACTTCTATATAATCTTTATTATAAAATGAATTTATTCTTTTTTTATCTTGATTATTTGATTCTATTTTTATATTTAGCAAAAAAATAAAAATAAAAATTAAATGATAAATAATTAAGAATCTCTTTTTTTTTATATGTATACCCTTTTATCTTAATTTAATTTTAAAAATAATTATAAATAATTTCTTTTAAAAAACAATAACATTTTATAAAACTAGTAATATTTTTAGCAAAATGTTATATTATACTTATACTCTAAGTTTTATAATATATATTTCATAATATCGTTATCTTGTATAATTCCAGCAAGTTTTTTTCTTACAAATTCTCTATCTATTTTTATCTCTTGTCCACTAAGTTCTTGAGCTTCAAATGATATATCTTCAAGCAAATACTCTAAAACTGTATGTAATCTTCTTGCACCAATATTATCAGTTTTTTGATTTATTTCATAAGCTATTTTTGAAATTTCATCTAAAGAATCCTCTGTAAAACTAAGTTTAACCCCTTCTGTTGCTAATAAAGCTTCATATTGTTTAATTAAAGCATTCTCAGGTTCAGTCAATATCCTTTTAAAATCTGCATTTGTTAATGATGAAAGTTCAACTCTGATAGGAAATCTTCCTTGCAATTCAGGAATAAGATCGGAAGGTTTAGAAAAAGAGAAAGCACCAGCTGCTATAAAAAGTATATGATCTGTCCTTATTATACCATACCTTGTATTAACAGTAGTTCCTTCAACTATTGGGAGTAAATCTCTTTGCACACCTTCTCTTGAAACATCAGGTCCATGAGTATCTCTTTTACCTATAATTTTATCAATCTCATCAATAAAAACAATTCCTAAATTTTCTACTCTATCCTTAGCAATATCAACAACTTTATCAAAATCAATAAATTTTTCCACTTCCTGATCATAAAGTATTTTTTTGGCTTCTTTTACTGTTACTCTTCTAGATTTCTTTTTAGGAGGAAGGCCTGGGAATATTCCGCCAATAGCAACACCCATATCTTCCATACCAGGTACATTAAATAGATCACCTATTGATTGTTGTTCAATAACCTCAATTGTTATTGTTTTATCATCAAATTTACCATCATAATAAAGTTTAGATATTTTATCTATAGAATTTGAAAAATCTGTATCAACTATCTCTATTTTACCTGATGAATTTAATTCAGAAGAGATTGGAATAAGTTTTTTAATAATAATATCATCAACTTTTTCTTTAACTTGTCTTTCTACATTTTTAATCATCTCTTTTTTAACCATATTTATGGCTATATTAAGGAGGTCCTTAATAATTCCTTCAACATTTCTTCCAACATAGCCTATCTCTGTGTATTTTGTAGCTTCTACTTTAATAAAAGGAGCCCCTGAAAGTTGAGAGATTCTTCTTGCAATTTCAGTCTTACCTACTCCTGTTGGACCTATCATTATAATATTTTTTGGCAATATTTCATTTCTTATATCTTCTTTTATAAGTTTTCTTCTTATTCTATTTCTTAAAGCAATTGCTATAGCTTTTTTTGCTTTTTCTTGTCCTATAATATATTTATCAAGATGTTTAACTATATCTTTGGGTGTAGCTTTTTCTAAATCTATGACCTTATCCATTTTTACCTCTTAAATATTTTATTTTTAATTGATAAATTATTTCAGTTCCTCATAGTTAAAATTACTATTTGTATATATACATATTTCAGAAGCTATTTTCATAGATTTTTCACAAATCTCTCTTGGTTCCAGATTTGTATTTTCATAAAGTGCTTTTGCAGCAGAATATGCAAAAAATCCTCCTGAACCAATAGCAATTACCGGAATATCAGGCAATATAACTTCTCCAGTACCAGATAATAATATAATATCATTTTTATCTGCTGCTATCATCATAGCTTCAAGTCTTCTTAATATTCTATCAGTTCTCCAATCCTTTGCTAGTTCATATCCACTTCTTTTTAAATCCCCATTAAATTTGTTTAACTTTTCTTCAAACCTTTCAAGAAGTGCAAAAGCATCAGCAACAGCACCAGCAAAACCTACAAGAACTCTATCATTATATATTTTTCTAATTTTTCTTGCATTATTTTTTAAGATAGCATTTTGCAAAGTAACTTGCCCATCTCCAGCCATACAGACTTTATTATCTCTTTTTACACACAATATAGTAGTCCCTTCAATTTTAAACATTAATATCTCCTATCTATCATTTAAAGGTATATTTCTCTGTAAAAAAAATAAAGAAAATAATTATTAAAGTCAATAATTAATTTAATAATTATATATTTTTTAAGAAAATTTAAAAAATATTTTATCCATGTGGATGAAATTCTTTATAAATTCTTTTTTTTCTTTCTATATCAAGATGTGTATATACTTCTGTTGATGCTAAAGAAGAATGCCCAAGTAATTTTTGAATAAATCTTATGTCTGCTCCATTCTGTAAAAGTAAAGTAGCAAAAGTATGTCTTAACTTATGTGGAAATATATTGCTATTATTTTTACCCCATGACAAAAATCTTTTTTTTATTATAAAAAATACACCCCCCCTTGTCATTTTTCTTAATTTTTTATTTAAAAATATAAAGTCATTCTTGTTAATATCATTTGAATAATCTTTATTAAGGTTACCTTTATTAAAAATTTTCTTATTATTAATATCTTTTTTACAATCAATATATTTATTTTTTTTCGATTCTAATAAAATTAACAGCTCCTTCTTATATATCAAAAAATATTTAAGAAATGTTTCTGAAATTGGAACAATTCTAAATTTACCGCCTTTACCATAAACTCTTATAACTTTGCCAATGGTACTTATACTTGAGAAAGATAAATTTATAAGTTCAGAAACTCTCAAACCAGAGCCAACTAATAATTCAAAAATTAAATAATCTCTTAAATCAAAAATATCATTACTTTTTTCATACTCATTTTTCAAATAATTCAAAAATTCGAAAATTTCATTATCAGTAAAAAATGATGGAAGTTTTTTACCCTTTTTTAAAGTTTTTAATATGTAAGATGGATCTTTATTTACCAAGTTTTTTTTATAAATAAAATTATAGAATCTTTTTATAGAAGAAATTTTTCTATTAATAGAAGATGGTTTAAAATTTTTTAATCTTAACTCTTGAATATAGTTTTCAAGATGATAGCTCTCTACTTCTAAAAGACTTATCTTAAAATTTTCTCTTAAATACTCTTTTAAATCTTTTATATCTTGAATATAAGCATTTCTAGTATTTTCAGAAAACAATTTTATAGATACCAAAAAATTTTCAAAATCTGTTACATATTTATCTGCAATTTTTTCATCTCTTTTTTTCATTTCTCGTATTATAAATTAAATTTTAAGTTTTTTCAAATCATCTTTACTAAATTCTTTTCCACAATCTTTATTTACACACTTAAATATTTCACCATTTATATTAACTATTAATTCACCACATTTATCGCATTTTAAATAAGATAATTTTTTACTAAAACCAACCCAGTTGCAATTTGGAAAATTTGAACAACCCGCAAAATATTTCTTCTTATTTTTTGACACTCTTTTAATAATTAAGCCAGTTCCGCATTGAGGGCATACTCCAAAAGTATAATTCTTTATATTTTTACACTTAGGATAATTTTCGCAACCAACAAACTCACCATATTTACTAAATTTTTTAATCATCTTTCCTCCACAAAGTTCACATTTTATGGAAGTTTCCTCTTTAATTTTATCTTTTACAGACTCAATTTTTAAAAACTTTTGCAAATATGGCTCAAAACCATTCCAAAAACCTTTTAAAACTTTTAAATAATTCGAATTTCCATTTTCAATTTTATCTAACTCCTCTTCCATTTCTCTAGTAAAATCATATTTAAAATGTTCTGGGAAATTTTCTACTAATAGATCACAAACAATTTTACCTATTTTAGTCGGTACAAGTTTTTTATTTTCTACAACTACATAATTTCTCTCTTTTAAGGTAGAAACAATTGTAGCATAAGTAGAAGGTCTACCTATACCACTCTCCTTTAACTTCTTTATAAGAGTTCCTTCATCATATCTTGCTGGAGGTTCAGTAAAGTTTTTTTCTAACTCATAAAAATATAGGGGGAACAATTCTCCTTTTTTAATATCTGGAAACTCTTCAAAAGATATTGGTAATTTTAATTTTTTATAAACTTCGAGATATCCTTTTTCCACAACTCTCCTCTTAGTTGTCTTAAATATTATTCCTTCATAGTTGATAGAAATATCTAAAACTTCTATTTTCACAGGTTTCATAAAACTGGAGACAAATCTTTCCCATATTATTGAATAAAGTTTAAATTGATCTTCATTTAAATATTCTTTAATTTTCTCAGGTGTTAAACTTACATCTGTAGGTCTTATAGCTTCATGAGCATCTTGCGACAATTCATCTGATATTGAAAACAACTTTTCATTGTAAAAATAATTATTTTCACCATAATTTTTAATTATGAACTCCTTAACTTCATCTTTAGCAGTTTGGGAAACTCTTGTTGAATCAGTTCTCATATATGTAATAAGCCCCATTCTTGTTGAGCCAATTTCAACCCCCTCATATAAAGTTTGAGCTACCAACATTGTTTTCTTTACTGGAAAATTTAATAAAGAAAATGCTTCCTGTTGCAATGTAGCAGTAATATATGGGGGTTTATTTTTAATTTCTGACTTTCTTGATTTTATCTCTAATAGTTCACCTTTAAGATACCTTTTACATAATTGTTCCAATGTTTGAAAAATTTCAAAATCTTTTGAATCTATTTTTTTACCATTATAATTTATTGCTGTTGCAATCAAAAATAGATCTTTATTCTTTTCTATATATTTTTTATCTATTTTTTTTCTATCAATTTCATTTGAACCATTTAAATCTTTTTTTATTAAAAAAGATCCTATTAATTTGTAATACTTTTCTGGAATAAATTTTTCTCGTTCTTTTTCTCTTTCAACAATCATTCTTAAAGCAACAGTTTGAACTCGTCCTGCTGAAAGATCTCCACCAGCTTTTTTGATAAGAATTGGAGATACTTTATACCCAACAAGTCTATCTAAAACTCTACGAGCTTTTTGTGAGGATACTTTATTTTGATCAACATCCCTAGGATTTTTTAATGAATCTAAAATTGCTTTTTTAGTAATTTCATTAAAAACTACTCTCTTTATATTTGCATTTTTTACTTCTTCTTCTATAATTTCTTTTACATGTGCAGCAATTGCTTCCCCTTCCCTATCATTATCCGAAGCAATTAGTATATTTTCCGCTTTTTTTGAAAGTTCTTTTAATGCTTCAATCTCTTTTTTTCTATCTTTTTTTATAACAAATTTAGCCTCAAATCCATTTTCAATATCAACAGCAATTGGCCACTTAGGAAGATCCTTTATATGACCTTTTGTCGATATTACTTTATAATCTTTACCTAAATATTTTTCTATTGTTTTAGCTTTAGATGGAGATTCAACCACAATAAGATTCATCTTTTTTACTCCTACTTATTTTTTATCAATATCAATAATAATAAACTTAAAGAAATATAAAAAAATAATTATTATTATCAATAAAAAGTAAGCTAGTTTAGCAAAATCCTATTAATTGATCAAAAATAGTGTCTTCAATTTTAATATTATTATAAATTGGGTAATAGTAAAGACCATTTGATATTTTTATTTTATTTTTTTTTATTAAATCAACGATAGTTCTCAATATTATTTTAATATCAATTTTTATTTCATTATCATTAATAAATTTAACTATTTTATTAAAATCTGAATATGGTTTCAAAATAAAATAGCTCAATATTAACTTATTTAAGTTACTTACAAATAGCTTATCATCAAAATTATTGTTTTTATTTTTATAAATACTAAAAAAGTTATTTTCTATTAAAAAGTGTTGCCCATTTGAAAAAAAATTAAACAACTTTACTTTATCATTATTAGTTCTAGAAATTTCAATATTACCTTCATATCTTTTATCATCTTTTTTAAAAAATGAATAAACTTCTTTCCCAAATTTTATAGAATATTTAGCAGTTATTAGTCCTCCAGAAGGAATTGCTCCTTGGATGAAATATATTTTATTACCAATAAAAGCAATAAGTCTATTTCTAACATAAAAATTTTGTTTAAAAGGCATTGTACCTGGTGGATATTCAGATATTAATAGAGAATTACCATTCAACATCTTCTTGTATAAGACCAAGTTTTCAGCAGGATAAATTATATCAAGTCCATTACCAACAACTGCTAATGTTTTTCCACCATTTTCTATTGCAGCTAAATGAGCAAAAAAATCAACCCCCTTAGCAAAACCAGAAACAACAATATAACCATTTTTTGAATAATAAGATGAAATTTTTACTGTCATCTCTTTAGAAATTTCAAGTATATTTCTTGAACCTACAATGGAAACATATTTTTGTTGTTCTTCAAATAAAATTTCTATATTTCCAATATAAAAAATCACAGGTGAAGGTTTAAGGAATTCCTTATCAAAAATTAATCCTGGTACTCTCAATGGATAATTTTCATCATAAATTGTAATAACATTAATATTAATGTGATCTTTTTTTTTAATTTTTCCTTCTATTAAATTGGAAGCTTGCTCCTTGAAATAATCCCATTTTTCTTTTATTGCATTTTCTTTTATCTTTAATTCACTTTCTTTTATTTTAATAATTTTATTCCAACTTTCATATTTAAATTTCAATATTTCATCTATATCTTCATTAAAATAGTAAAATAATTTAATTTTGTTTTTAAGAGAAATAACCTTTTCATCTATTAGAAAAAAAGAGATTAAATCTATTTTATTAAATTTATTTTTCCATTTCATAAATCAAATTTTTTAATATTTATTTTCTATTAATTTTACTTTTTAACTAATTTCCATTTTTTCAATAATAACTCTATTTTATTTTTCTGTTTTTTAAAATTTAATTTTTTTATATGCTCATTTATTTTTTAATTCATTTTGAATTTGTTCAATATTCTTTTTAACCTGATCAATTCTTGAATCGCCTTTTGGTAATTTTTTTAATAAATCAAGGTAAATATTTAAAGAGGATTGTTTATCTCCCATCAAATAATATATTTGTCCCATTACAAATAGAGCTCTTATATGATCAGGGTTTAATTCTAATACTTTTTCAATATATTTTTTTGCTTCTAAATAATCATCCATTTGATATAAATAAAAAACCCCCATAGCATAATAAGCAGTTTCATATTTAGGAGATATACTAATAGCCCTCTCATAATGTTTTAAAGCATTTTCTATATAATCTTTCCTTCTCTTTTCGATAATTTCAGATGAAATTAAATTAGCATAACAGACACCAGCATAATAGTTTGTTTCAGCTTGAACAGGGTCAATCTCCAAACTTTCTAAAAAATAAGGCAGCGCATCTTTAAATTTTTCATCATAAAAGTAGACTTCTCCAATTTTTTTATTAACATTTTTTAACCCTTCTCTTGCTGTCAAATCACTGCTATACTTTTCATAAATTTTTTTTGCTTCAAAAAGCGAAGGAAGATCGTTTCTAGCTAAAAGTTTATTAGCTTTATAAAGTTCCCAAGATTTACCTGAACATGAATATAAAACTATTAATAACAAAATTAGTGTTATAATTTTCAAATTTAACAACAATTTATTGACAATTAAATAAAAAAATTTCTTTTTCATATCATCCTCTTTAAATTATTAATAAAACTCTTTAACTTCTGAAAATAATAATTTTAGAAATAATTATTTTGAAAAAACAAAAAATCTTTAATTATAAAAAAAATAGATTAATTAGAAAAAATTTCAAAAATATTAATAATTTACTCAACTTTTATTATACTAAAATTTATTAAAAAATATTTCTTACTAAAAATAAAATTTTTTTTAATCTTATTTTCTTATTAATTGAGCTCCATAATATACACTTAAGAAGATTAAAAAAACTGTTATAAAATTAAAAAATAAAATCCTAAAATGATAGCCCATCTTTATATAAAATAGGTATAAATTTAAATTGTTTCCTTTATAAAGAATAGTTTGAGGATAAATTGTAAAAACAAATGTTAAAATAGAAGATAAAATAAAAATAATAAGAGAAAAGATTAATCCAAAATAACCATTCTGATATCTAAAATATATCCCACCTAAAAAAGAATTAATTATAATAAATAATACATAAACAAATAAATTTGACTCATTTTCATATCTACCTAAAATAGGTATTTGGAATAAAGAAAAAAGCAATGAAGTTAATAAAATATAGACAGCAAGGTTAATATAGTAAACAAATGTTTTTTCTCTTAAATTCTTATATTTTTCTCTAATTTCATCTAAATTGTAAATAAACTTTCTTTGACTATTTTTGTTTTCATCTGACATAATAGAATCTCCAAATAATTTATTTATTTATAAAATATAATTATTAATAATAAATTAAATTAAGGTTCTCATTAAAAGTATAGTTAATTTTATATTTTGAAACAGTTGGATTAGTTTCAATAGATATACTCCCTTTGAAATGGATATTTTCAATATTAAGATTCTTTTTCATATCATTTAGCTCAATATATAAATGATCATCTTTTCCAGAATCAATTGTATGAAATACATTAAAGTTTCTCACTCTTCCATTAAAAATATTTCCATTTTTAACATTAACTTTATAGAAAATATCATAATAAGTAATAAATATTGGAAAATTAGAACTATTATAAATATAAAATACAAGGAAATATTTATTTTCTTTAAAAATGAACTTTTCACTTTTTATAGTTATTTTTTTTATCTGTTTGGCAGAAAAAGATAAATCCGAAATAAGATCAATATATTTTTTAGAAACAAAAAACAATAATATTAATAAAACAAAAAGGATACAAAAATCTATTTTAATTTTTTTTCTTTTTTCTATTAAAAAATCTCCCATTTTAACCTCTAATTTAAAACTTTTATTTAATTTATTTTTAATATATTTATCAATAAAATTATAAAAATTACAATAAAAAATTCTTAAAAAAATATATAAATTAAATAAAAATAATTACAATTAAATTAAATTTGAATTTTTTATAAAATTATTTATCTTTTGTAAAAATATTTGGTTTTAAGAATAATGAAAAATTTAAAAAATGAGCTTAAGACATCTACAAATATTTTGTCAACACCATTTAAATATAAAATAATATTAATAGGCTCCTCTACAGGTGGAGTAACTTGTCTTCAAAAAATAGTTGAAAATTTGAATCCAAATTTACCACCAATAATAATAATACAACATATGCCAGAAAATTATACTGCAAATTTTGCAAAAAGATTAAATGATATATCAAAATTATTTGTTAAAGAAGCTGAAGATGGTGATATTCTTCAAATTAACTATATTTATATTGCAAAAGGTGGAAAACACTTAACATTAGATTATTTTCTAGATAAAGACAAAATGGTTAAATATAAAATTAAACTTTCAGATATTGAAAAATATAATTACATTAAACCTTCAATAGATATTACTTTCATAAGTGCAAGTAATATTTTTAACCAAAATATTCTTGCTATTTTACTTACTGGAATGGGGAAAGATGGAGCTGAAGGACTTAAAATTATTAAAGATCGCGGTGGTTATACCATAATACAGGATAGAGATTCTGCAGTTGTATGGGGAATGCCAGGTCATGCTTATAAAATAGGTGCATATCACGAAATTTTGCATATAGAAGACATTGCAGATAGAATAATGGAACTTGTAAATAAAGATCAAACTACTATATAATTCTTAATAATCTTAATAGAATCTTTTAAATCAAAAATATTTTTAAAATAATCAAATCCAATTATTTTATTTGTAACATAGCAATATATAGAGGATATAGCTTTTTTTAAGTCTTCAGGAAGTTTTTCTGGTTTACTTTTACATATCTCTTTCCAGTTAAATCTATCCTTTTTTTTAGCATATTCTAAATCTTTATACCATTCACTATTTCTATAGTATATTCTTAAAATCTCCTTACTTAAATGAACTCCTTCATAAAAAAACCTACATTCATCAAGAGTTCCAACTACATCAACCACCATAAAATCTCTGTTTTCATCAAAAGCAACCTCTATTTTTCCATCTATATTTTCAAACCCTAATCTATTATATTCTTCAGAAATAATATTATTAATGGACATTAAAAGCTCTATTAATTTATTCATTTCAAAATTATTTAGCCCAGATATCTTTTGAGCTTCATACCTATTAATATATCTATCAGTAATTTCCAATTTTGTAGAAAAATCAAAGATTGGTTTATTCAAGAAAACATCTATTTCAGGAAATTTATCAAGGTCATAATCCAAAAGATTTATTTTATTTTCTCTGAATCTTTTCAAGAAAGAGCTACCTTCTGTTATTTTATTTCTGTAAATAATTTCAAGTGGAAGTAAAAAATTTGAAGTTTTGATTTTATAAACATCATAATTGTAATTATTATTCAAAAGATTAGGTTTATAAACATTTACAAGTTTTATTTTCATTTTATCAAATCTATTTTGATCTTTATAATTATAATTAACATGATTTTTATTTTTATATATTTCATTTTTTAAATCTTCAACTGTAAATAGTTTTTCATTATCTCCAAATAGGATCCCTTTATAGTGAGTTTTGATGCCTTTTTTTTCTAGTAATTCAAAAAAATATGCCGAAAGAATATTTATTGCCTCTCCCTTATTTTGAATATGATCTGGCATCTCACCCCAATCAAAAACAGAATATCTATCAGAAAAAACAAAAATACCTTCGCCAGATATATTTTCAGAAGGTTCTTTTATTACTTTTAAATCTTTAACTGACCCCATATGCCCTCAAAACTTAATTTTCAGTTTTCTTCTATCTCCACAATCATAGATAGTATCATAGGTTCTCTATCAAGTACTCTCTTATAATATTTTTGTAAAATGGATCTAATTTTATTTTTTAAGTTTGTAAAGTTTACGCTTTTCCTATCATTAATAGTATCATCAAGCCATTTTTGGTATATCTTTATAACAAGTTTGACACTTTTTTCAATAAATTCTTCTGAATCATTCACATAAATAAACCCTCTTGTAACAATTTCCGGGTTTGAAATAAGCTCAAGATTTTTTTTATTTACAGTTAGTAAAACAAAAACAACCCCGTTTGTTCCTAATATTTTTCTATCTTTAATAACAATATCTGGGATATCTCCTATACCCTTTCCATCTATGAAAACTTCATTCAATTCAAGGTTAGTAACCTTTTCTATTCTATTTTCATCTATCTCAATAACATCACCATTTGATAGAATAAATATATTTTCATCTTTTATTCCTACCATTTTTGCAAGTTCTGCATGAGCATAAAGATGCCTTAATTCTCCATGAACAGGAATAAAATATGATGGTTTTGTAAGATTTAACATAATTTTTAGTTCTTCAGCAGATGCATGTCCTGAAACATGTACATCCTCTATTTCTTTATTATAAACCTTTGCTCCAAGTTTATAAAGTTTATTAATAATTCTAACAACTAGTGGTTCATTTCCTGGGATAGTAGATGATGAAAAAACAACAATATCTCCTTTTTCTATACTTAAAAATTTAAAATTATCATCAGCTATTTTACTTAAAACAGAGAGAGGTTCTCCTTGAGTTCCTGTAACAATAATAACTTTTTCCTTATTAGGAAAATCATTTATATCTTGAATAGGGTGTATAAAATTATCATTTATATCAAGATATCCAAGTTCCTTTGCAATCTTAATATTCTTTTCAAGAGACATGCCAGAAACAAATATATGTTTTCCATTTTTAATTGAGATTTCAGCAATTTGTTGTATTCTATGTATATTTGTAGAAAAAGTTGCAAATATTATTCTTCCTTTAGATTCTTTAATTAATTTTTCAAGTGTGCCTGAAATTTTTTTTTCTGACTCAGAAAACCCTTGACTCATAGAATTAGTTGAATCAGATAAAAGAAGAAGTACCCCTCTTTCTTTTGCTTCAGCCAAGCTATAAAAATCAAATGTCTCCCCATCCACCGGTGTATTATCTATTTTAAAATCACCTGTATAAACAATATTGCCATACTTTGTCTCTATAATAAATCCTACAGAATCGGCTATAGAGTGATTAACTCTAAACGGTATTAAAATAAAATCACCAACCTTATACTTAAACCTTTGATTTAATTCTATAAAATTTAAATCAATAAAATTATTTAATCCAATTAATCGGTTTTTAATAAAAGCATTTGTAAGTTTTGTACCATAAATATTTACTTTGCCAAATTCTTTAATTAAATAAGGGATTCCACCAATATGGTCTTCATGCCCATGAGTTAAAAATAAAGCTTTAAACTTTTCCCTTTTTGACCTTATATAATCAAAATCAGGAATAACAAGGTCAATCCCATATAAATCATAAGATGGAAACATTACACCACAATCTATTGCAATTAAAGTGTTTTCAGTTTCAAACAGAGTCATATTTCTACCAATTTCACCTAACCCACCAATAGGAATAATCCTTAACACAGCCACTAAAACCTCTTAAAATTCTTTATTTAAAATAATTACTAAATCCCAGTACTTCCAAAACCTCCAGAACCTCTCTTGGTTTCTGATAAATCATCTACTATTTGAATTTCAGGTTTATAAACCTTTGCAAAAACAAGTTGAGCAATCCTAGAAAGAGGTTTAACAACAAATTCTTCACTTGATAAATTTATTAAAATAACACAAATTTCTCCTCTATAATCAGAATCAATTGTTCCTGGAGAGTTTAAAACAGTTATTCCATGTTTTATAGCAAGCCCAGATCGCGGTCTAATTTGTGCTTCATATCCTTCAGGGATTTCTAAAATAATACCAGTTTTAATAAGAACCCTCTCAAGAGGTTTTATCATTAAATCATCATCAATATCAGCATAAAGATCAATCCCTGAAGCACCTTCAGTTTGAAAGAATGGAGATTTAAAATTTTTATTTTTAGAAACTATTTTAATTTTTACCATTAAAAAACTCTTTATGACTTAAAGAATATTTTCCAGTAGGATCTATTTTAATAAGTCTAACTTTTATTTTATCACCAATTTTATAAAGGGAATTTATATTATCAACCCTTATTGGTGCAAGTTCTGAAATATGAATTAATCCCACTTTGCCTTGAGCAAATTCTACAATAATTCCAAAATCAAGTATCTTTTTAACTATTCCAATATAAACATTTCCTATCTCTATTTCATCATTAACAAGAGCTAAAATATGTTCAATAGTCTCATCAATTTTCTTTAAATCTTTATTTGAAATAGTAACAGTACCATCTTCCCCAATATTTATAGTAGAATTAGTCTCTGCTGTAATAGCTCTTATATTTTTGCCCCCTGGACCAATAACTAAACCTATTTTTTCCTGGTCAATTTTAATAATTTTAATTTTAGGTGCAACTGGAGAAAGTGAACTATTTTTATCAAGACAAGCTTTATAAATAATATCAAGAATTTTTAATCTACCTTCCTTTGCTTTTAATAATGCTTTTTTAAATATATCATAAGATATTCCTTCAATTTTAACATCCATCTGAAAACCAGTTATTCCATCTTTAGTCCCTGCAACTTTAAAATCCATATCTCCTAAATGATCTTCAAGTCCCATTATATCAGAAAGAATAGCATATTTATCTCCCTCTGTTATTAAACCCATGGCTATTCCAGCTACATGTTTTTTAATAGGAACTCCAGCATTAAATAGTGAAAGGGAACCCCCACATACTGAAGCCATAGATGAAGAACCATTTGATTCTAAAATTTCTGAAACAACTCTTATTGTATATGGAAATTCTTCAAAATCTGGAATTATTGCCTCAAGAGATCTTTCTGCAAGATGTCCGTGCCCTATTTCCCTTCTCCCAGGTGACCCGTATCTACCTACCTCTCCAACAGAAAATGGTGGGAAATTATAATGAAGCATGAATCTTTTCTGTTCTTCTCCTTCTATATCATCGACTTTCTGTTGATCAAGAACTGTACCTAAAGTTGTAATAGCAAGACTTTGAGTCTCTCCCCTTGTAAAGAGTGCAGAACCATGAGTATAATCAAATAAACCAAGCTTAATAGTTATAGGTCTTATATCATCTAAAGATCTACCATCAGCTCTCAGGCCTTTTTCAAGAATATTTTTTCTCATTAATTCCCTTGTAAACTCATCAAAAATATTTGAATAATATTTTTTAAAATAATTTTTTAATTTAATCAATTTGCTTTTATCATCATCAAATTCATCAAAAGAACTACTAATATCTATATTGTCTTTAATAAATTCAATATTTTCTGACCATATTTTAGAAAAAAAGTTTTCTTTAACATTTTTCAAAGCCTCAGATCTAGCTTTTTTCTCATAAATATATAAAGCCTTTTCAAGTTCTTCTTTTATCACTTTTTTTATTAGATTATCAATTACCTCCCATCTAATAGGTTCCTTAATTTCTATCTTTGGTTTACTTACCTCTTTATAAATATTTTCAAAAAACTCAACCAACTTTTGGATCTCTTTATGAGCAACAATACATGCATCATAAAAAACTTCTTCACTAATTTCGTGAGCACTTCCTTCTATCATAAGTATAGCATCTTTTGTTCCAGCTATGACGATATCTAATTCACTCTCAAGAAGTTCATTAATGGTAGGATTAATAACAATATTGTTATTTATATAACCTACCCTAACAGCAGCAACTGGTTTTGAAAAAGGAATATCTGAAATTAAAAGAGAAAGAGATGAAGTATTTATTGCAAGAATATCTGTTTGAGTATTTTGATCCGATGAAACTGCATAAGTTGTTATTTGAACCTCTCTATTAAAATAATCTGGGAAAAGTGGTCTTACTGATCTATCTATCAATCTTGAAATTAAAATCTCTCTATCAGATGGTTTTCCTTCCCTTTTTATATATCCTCCTGGGAATTTTCCCGCTGCATAAGCTTTCTCAAAATAGTTAACTGTTAAAGGGAAAAAATCAAGATCAAGTTCATTTTCGGACATAACAGATGCGGATAATACAGCAGTCCCTCCTTGCCTTCCAAGAACTGACCCATTTGCTTGTCTTGCTAATTCTCCAATTTCAAATATAAATTTTTGATTTGCAACTTCAATTTGAAATATTTTAATGTTTTCCATAATTTCATTCCTTAAATTTAAAATAATAAATTAAAATATTAATATATTTTTATAATTTTAGAAAAATCAAAATAAATAGAATTTTTTCAAAATTTAGAATACAATTAACAAAAAATAAAAATATTATCAAATATCAAATTTCTATAATTAAACATAAAAATAAGATTAAGCAGAAGGTTCTATTTGAAGCCTCCTGCTTAATCATAATTTATTTATAAAAAAGGGGGTAAAACAAATCATAAAAAAATAATTTATAAATTATTTTCTTAAATCTAATTTATTGATAATCTCTTTATATTTTTCTAAATCTTCTCTTCTCAAATACTCAAGGAGTCTTCTTCTTTTTCCAACAAGTTTCATCAAACCTCTTCTACTACTATGATCTTTAGGATTTTTTTCAAGATGAGAAGAAATATTATTTATTCTTTCAGTAAATAGTGCTATTTGTACCTCTGTAGAACCTGTATCTTTATCATTTTTCCCAAAGCTTTTAATTATTTCAATCTTTTTTTCTTTAGTCAAAGACATAAAATAATTGCTCCTTTTTTTTAAATAAAAAAAAAATTTTAAATTTGTCAAGTTATTTTATAAATTAAAGCAATTAAGAAAAAATATTTAATTATTTAAACAAAAATATTTTCTTGACGATATAATTTAAGCCTATGATAAATAATAAAATTAAATTTTTTTTTACAATATTTTTTTTTATATTTTTCTTACAGTTAATTTTATACAAGTTTAATAAAACTATAAATGCCAATGAAAGTAATAGTTTTAACAATTTTATTTTTCCCGTTTTATGTTACCATAATATAAAATTAAAAGAAACCAATATTTATGATGTTAGTTTAGAGAACTTTGAAAAACAAATAGATTATCTATATAAAAACAATTTTAAATTTATATTTGCTTCAGAAATTATAGAATTATTGAAAAATAATAAAAATATTAATAAAGATACAAAATATATTGGAATAACTTTTGACGATGGAAATAATGGAGTATATTTATACGCAAAAAAAATATTTCTTAAGTATAAAATAAAAGCAACAATTTTTATCTATCCATCAATTATAATTGCAAGAGAAAAAAAAGAGAATAGCTCATATATGAGTTTCTCACAAATAAGAGATTTAATAAATACAGGATATTTTGAACTTGGTTGCCACTCATTTTATCATCCATATATGACAAAAGAAGATGAAAAAGGATTGGTTTTAAATACTATAAAAGCTAAAAATATATTATATTCAATAATTGGAGTGGATCAAAAAGCTTTTGCATATCCATTTGGGCTATGCAATGAAAATGTAATTAATTATATAAAAAAAGCTGGATTTTTAGGTGCTTTTACAGTTGAAAGAAAATATGTGTCAATTGACACTTATATATATAAAATTCCAAGGTTTTTGATAACTTCAAATATTAATATGGAAGAATTTATCAAATTAGTTAACCCAAAATAAAAATAAATAATATTAATTTCAACTTTATTTTCCGATATTTTAAGAAATTAGATTAAAATTTTAATAAAACGTTTCATAATAAATAAGGGCTAATTTAATGAAAAATCTATTATCTAAAATTGTTTTTTTAATAAGTTCAAATCTTTTTAAAATTATTTTGTCTTCAATATTAATTATCTTATTTTTTTCATTTATTATTTTAATAATTGAAAACCAAAATCATCAAGGGATAAATAATTTTTTCGATTCCATATGGTATATTATTGTTACTTTTACAACAACAGGTTATGGAGATGTTGTACCTCAAACAAAATATGGAAAAATTATAGGTCTTCTTACAATTATTTTTGGAGTAGTTTTAACAGCTTTAATAACAGGTGAACTAGCTTCTATATTAATAGAATTACAACAAAAAAAAGGGAAAGGTCTTATGGACTATAGCAAAAAAAAAGAACACATTATTATATGTGGATGGAAAAATGATTTTATTAATTTTATAAAAGAACTTTTAACACAAAATCCAGACTTAGGTGCTTCAGATATAGTCATTCTTAATAATGAACCTCTTGAAAACATTCAATCAATATTAGCAGACCCTGAATTAATGAGAATAAATTATGTTCATGGAGAGTATTTTGATGAAAGTTCCCTTCTTAGAGCAGGTTTATTAAATGCAAAAAAGGTTATTATTCTTGCAGATGATACAGGAAGATATTCTCAATCTGAAATTGACTCAAAGAATGTTATGACAGTATTGACAATTGAAAAATTAAATAAAAACACATATATATGTGCTGAAATATTTGACTCAAAGTTTGTTAAATATCTACAACAATCACACTGTGATGAAATAGTTTTATCTAAAGATTTTTCCAAAAAAGTTATCATAAATTCCATAAGCACTAGCGGTTTCTCAAATATTATAGAAGAAATTATTAATCCAAAAAACAACTCAAGATTACAAACTTTAGAAATAAGTCAGGAATTCATTGGCAAAAAATTTGAGGATCTATTTAATCATTATAAAAACAATGATAACCTTCTAATAGGATTACTTGAAAATGTTGGTAACTTCTATATCAGAAAAACAGAAGCAATAAAAGAAGCCCAGAAAACTCCAGATATATCAAAGCTTGTTGAAAATTTAAAACTTATTAAAAAATTAAAGCCGAACGAACCAATAATTAACCCTCCTTCAAACTATATAATAAAACCTAAATCATATGCTATTGTTTTAACAAGAACTAACAAATAATTAAAATTTATGTAAAGGAAATTAAATATGCAAATATTAAAAGATTATAATATAAATGAATTAATAGACAAAATTTCAAAGATCGAAATATTTACAGGTTTAACAATAGAAGAAATAAAAAAGATAATCGAAAACTCAAAGGTTGTTCAATTCCCTAAAGATAGTTTTATTATAGAAGAAAATAGTTCAGGCAATGAAATGTACATTATTTTAAAAGGTGCAGTTAGAGTATTAAAAAAAACTTTTTCTGATGAACTTTATACTGTCATAGACTTAACTGAAAAGGAAAATGCTTTTTTTGGGGAATTTGCTCTAATTGATAGTGATAAAAGATCTGCTTCAATTTTAACTTTAAATGAAACAATATGTTTGATGATAGAAAAAGATGAATTTGAAAAAACAATTACTGAAAATTATAAAATTGGGTATTTTGTTATAAGAAATATTGCTAAGAGAATAGCAGCAAGATTAAGGAATGCTAATAAAGACATTATTACTCTATTTGAAGCTTTACAAAATGAAATCCAATTTGAAGACTAAATTTTAAAAAAATTTTATATATTCAAGATATAAATATCAAATTTGACAATTCAAATAATTTAAGTTATCATTTAACTGGATATTTATAAATTTCTTGGATTATTAATTTATTTAACAAAATTATATCAATATTATTTTTTTAAAAATTATTGAAAGATTTATAAAAAATATTTTTTAATAAAGATAAAAGATAACATTTAAATTTTTAAATTTTTTATATAAATAATACTATTATAAGGAGGATAAAATGGAGTTTGATATAATTAAAAATCTTTTTTCAAAAAATAAAAAATTAATTTCTAAAGAACAAATTATTTCTGAAATTAAAAAATTTTTAACAAAAGTAAAAGTTGCTATAGAAATAGATTTTAACAATATATTTAATCAACTGAAAAAATTTTCAAAAATTGAAGTTGACGAATTTGAGAATATTTTTAGTCTCTTTGAATTTGACAAAAAGACAAGTAAAAAGGACCTTTTTGCACAACTTAAAAATTGGGCTAAATTATATTTTAAAATCAAACTTGATGATATAAAAATAAAAGATGAGGAACTTTCTGATGAACTAGAAGATATGTTTGAAAAAGAAGGATTTAGCATTAATAAAACAATTAAATACTCATTAAGGGAGTGGTATAAAGAAAAAATATATGAAAAAGAAAAATCTATAAATATTAATGAAATAAAAAACAAACTTTTTTCACTTTCAGATTATGAAATATTAACTCTATATTTTATTATAGTATGTGCAAAAAATCCATATGAATTTCTTGTAAAAGAATAAAAATTAATTTATATTTTTTAGCTTTTCTTCAATCTTTTTAATATATTTTTCTAAATTAAGATAAAAAGCTAGGTGGTAAGCTTTTGAAAGATAGTATAACTGTTTTTCTTTATCATTAATTTTTTCATATATTTCAGAAATAAGCAAATAATCATAAAAAATTCCGAAAACATTTTCATTAATATTGTCAGCATAAAAAGCTTTATTTATGTAATTTAATGCTTCACTATATTTTTCTGTAAGATAATAAATTTTGGCTAAATTATAATATATATCACCTAATAAATTATATGCTTTTTTGTTTTCTGCTATTTTTTGAGCTTTTATTAAAAAATTAGTTGCTTGATCATAATTTTTAATCTCTATATAAACTTTAGAAATTTTATTATAAATAAAAGCAAAATTTACATCATGCTTTGTTGAACTTAAAGCTTTATTGTAAAATAATAAAGAATTATCAAAATCCTTTTTAAAAAAATAATAATCACCTTTAACATAATAATAAAAATAATATTCGTTTTCAGATAACCTTTCTTTTTCATGTTTAATAATTTCTTCTATTTTTTTTATATATATCAAACAATTTAAATCATCTTCTTTAAAAATATATATCATAAGAATTTTTGTTAAAACTAAAAACTCACTATTTAAATCATTTATAGAAATTGCCATATTTAAAGCATCCAAGTAATTTGTAAATGCTTTATTTATATCACCTTTATTAAAATATTTTGTTCCTTCCTCTATATAATAAGATATTCTTTTCTTAACATCATTTCTTATAGTATTATTTTTATAGCCACAAGAATAAAAAAGAGTTGTCAAAAATAATAAAATTATTATAAAGTAAAATAATAAAACTTTTTTATTCCTCATAAAAATTCCTTTGTTTAAGTTAAAGTTAATTATTAATTTATCTTCCTACATTAATATTTGAAGAAGAACTTTTTGTTTCACTCTTAGGTATTAAAGGGAGATTTTCTAGGACATACTTAAGTTGTATAAGATTTTCCTGCAATAATACAATTATTTTCTTTAAATCCTCAGGTAGATTGTTAAATTTCGAAATTAAATTATTTATGTTTGAAATACTTGAGTTCAAAGTGTCCAAAGTGGATTTAACGCTATTATATAATCTGTTATCATCATTTAATATTGATCCAATAGAATTGTCCTTAGAATTCAAAGTTGAATTAAGCTTATAAACAATGTCATTTAAACTTTTAACTGAACTATTAACAGAATTTATTATATTATTAATAGAGCTCAAGATATTAAAAATTTCTTTACCCAGTTTACTATCTTCACCCCCTTTTAAGCTCCCTGTTATACTTTTAACATCTGATGTAATATTATTAATATTTACTAGAGTTTTATATATTACCGGTTTCATCTCAAGAATCATATCTAGAACTTGTTGTGCTTGTACTGTTAAATCTCCTGATTTTTGCACCGTTGCATTTTGAGCTAAAATATTCATGCCTTCTTGCATATCTGAAGAAAAAACAAGTGATCCTGGTTCTACTTCCTCTCCTTTACCTGGTATAACAGTTAAGCCTCCTCCTCCTAAAAGCGCTGAAGATATTTTTAAGACTGTATCTTTTCTAATTAAATAATTATAATTTTTATAAATAACAAAATTAACTAATATATTATCATTATTATCAAGTTTTAAACTAATTATTTTACCAATATTTAACCCTTTATATTTAATTTGACTACCTGAACTTAAACCATAAGTTTGTTGGAAATATGTAAAGTATTTAATTTTTTTTTCAAAAATGTTATTACCTTTTAGTATAAATATTAAGATTAATAAAAAAAGAAAAAAACCAAATACTATAAAAATAGCAACTCCTTTTTGAAATCTATTAAATGTAAATGGCATATAAATCCTCTTTTAAATATAATTTCTCAATCTATTAAATAAATTAAATACCACTAATTTACTCTATAAGCTTTTTTATAAATCTACTTTCTATTTTACCAATTTCATCAGGTAAAAATATTTCACTTATTTTGCCTTCTGAAATGACACCTATCTTATCCCCTATAGCTTTTGCAAAATTAAAATTATGTGTTGAAATAATGATAAGTTTACTCTTATTTTTTAATTCTCTTATTATATTGATTATATTTGAAATAGAAATATTATCAAGATTGGAATCAGGTTCATCCATAAATAAAAAAATTGGATCATGAATTACAGCTCTAGCAATATTAACAAGTTTAACATTTGAAATTGAAAGATTTGCAGGTCTTAAATTTAAATATTTTTCAATTTCAAACTTTTTTGCTATATTTAATACTATTTCATTTACTATTTCTTTATTAAACCTTGTGTGATAAGTCATATATAATGATAAATTATCCATTATTGACATATTACTTATTAAACCTGACTGTTGAAAAACAAAACCTGTTACTTTGTGATATTCAAGTATCTGCTCCTTAGTAAAATTTTCAAGCTTTTTACCCCCTATTGAAATAGAGCCTTTATTAAAATAAATTAATCCCGCAATTATTTTCAATAAAGTAGTCATGCCACATCCAGCCCTTCCTAATAGAACAAAAGTTTCATTTTCATTAAATGATGCAGATAAATTTTCAAAGATAAGATTAATATCATAATTAAATGTTAAATTATTTACTTCAATATTAAACATAAATAATAAACTCTAAAAATTATTTTTCTAAGCACATTCTACATCTTGCTTCATAAAGTTCTTTACCACCTATTTTTATTTTCTCTTTTTTTTCACCTGCTTTATAGAATGTAAAAGCTCCATATTCGCTCCCACATTTCGTACAAATAGCATTTAATTTAATTACTTCTTCAGAAAAAGGAATTAAATTAATAATTTCATCAAATGGGATCTGTTCTGATGTTGCATCAAGACCAGCAACTATTACTTCTTTACTTTCTGATGCCCATTTATTTGCATAATAAGAAAGATTTTTAAAAAATTGTCCTTCGTCTATGCCTATAACATCATAATTTCTATAATCAAGATTATTTAAATCATCTACAAAAATAAAGTTAAAATCATTTTTATTACCAACCTCCTTATCATCATGAGTCAATATTCCTCTTTTATCAATAGATGGTTTAATAAGTATAACTTTTCTTCCGGCAATTTTAGCTCTTTTTAACCTTCTTATAAGTTCTGTGCTTTTACCAGAAAACATAGGACCTATAATTAAATGTATCATCTATTTTCTCCTGTCCAAAACAAAATTTAATTTTCTACCAGAATATAATAAAATATTAGTAATCAAGTGAGTTTTCTTTTAAAATTTTAATTCTGTTTTCATCAATTTCAATATAAATATTTTTATCATTTGTATATAAAATTTTACCACTTTTCTTATCTGCAAACCTTAAGTATTTAACTTTTGTATAAACAACATCTCCTTTTTTAGAATTTCTTCCTTTTGAAAAATATAAAGCCAACATTGCAGCATCAATTATAGAATTCTGTGAAATATTACTTTTTTTATCTTTTGGTTTTAGTATGACATAAGCACCTTGATAATCTCTTGCATGAAACCAATAATCTTCACCCCTACAAAATTTTTTAATTAAAACAATATTTGACTTTGCAGACTTTCCAACAAGAATATCTTCTCCAGAATTACTTTTAAAAATATAAAAATGTTGTTTTTTACTTGTTTTTTCTACTTTTTTTTCATTCAAATTATTTAACTTCTTATAAATATTAATATCTAACTTATCCTTTAATTTCTCTATAATTAACCTTAAATTATTTCCAATTTTATATTCTTCTTTAAATTTTTCCTTCTCATCAAATAACTTATTTAATTTATCTTCTAAATAGATCAAATATTTATTTATTTCTTCATTTTTCTTTTTTTCTTCTTTATACAAAGAATAATAATTATTTGCATTTTGTATTAAATTTTTTCTTCTGTCAATATTAATATTATAATATTTTCCATCAAAATTTTCTAATTTAATATTTTCTAAATTTTTATCTTTATTAATAATTTCTTTTATATTTTCAAGGTTACTTATCAAAAGGTCACCTTTTATCTTCAGTTCTTCAATGTCTTCTTCTGATTTTTTACTTTTATTTAGTTTTTCAATATTTTTTTTAATCTTTATAATTTTTTCATCAAATTTTTTAAGCTCCGACTTTATAAAATTATTAAAAATTTCCTCAATATATTTTTCAAAAACTCTTTCAAAATCAGAAAACTCTTCTCTTATTTTAAACTTTTTAAAATCATAAGATTCTTTATCTAGATTCCCATCTTCATTAAATTTTTCTATTAAACTATTATATTTCCCACCTACATCCTCTTCTCTTAACTTGCTTTCCTTTTTTATCATTTTTCCAATTATATTATTTTCTTTATCAAGTAAAAAGATATTACCATTTCTTCCGAGCATCTCAAAAACAAGAATTGAATCAACAAAATAAAAATAAAAAATTCTGTCATTTTTTTTTATTTCAATTTTCTCAATCTTCTTCCCAACTATCCATTTTTTCAATAACAAAGTAAAGAGAAAAGGATTTTTGGGAGAATTTATTAAAGGTTTACCATTCGCAATAAAATTAAAATTATTTGATATTTTAATAAATAAATTCAATGTTTTTTTATTTCCTCTAATTTGTAAATACAACTCATCATTAAAAATCTGTCTTGCATCAATAACATAAATTTTATTTGATGAATAATTATATTTATTAAGAATAATCTCATAATTTTTTAAAATTAAATCATCAGAAATTTTATCAGAAAAAATCTCATTATTATCTATTTTTATATCAAATAAAGTAATTAAAATTTTAGATAGAATTAAATTTATTTCATTAAAGTTTAAATTAATCATTTCAACAAATATAATTTAATATTTTTAAAAAAAAATAAAATAAGAATTGATTTAAATACAATTTATTTTATTTTTCAATTAATAAATAAAATGCCTAAAATAGAAGAAAAAAGAAACTTTGTATATATTAAAACATTTAAAACTTTAGCTCTCTCCACAACAGGGGAATTCTGTAAATTAAATTGTCCTCATTGTAGAAAACATTATATAAAAAAAATGTTTGATATTTCTAAGTTTTCTGAATATAAAACCAACTTTGAATCCGACTTATATGATAATAATTATATTAATTCTTTTTTCAATTATAATTCTTTTTTAATAAGTGGTGGTATGAATAAAGATCTTGAAATTCCAATTGAAAAATTTGAAAATTTTTATCTTTTTCTAAAAAAAAATAAAAAATTAATAAATTTTCACACTGGTTTTTTAAAAGAAGAAAAATTTTATATTTTTCGATACGCTGATGCTATATCTTTAGATTTAATTTTTTCAAATGAAGCAATCAAAAATATCTACAAAACTAAAAAAACAAAGAAAGATTATATAAAATATTTAGATAGTGTAATAAATTTTTGCGAAAAAGAAAATATTGATTGTAAAATAGTCCCTCATATAACAATAGGATTAAATTTTGGAGCTCCATCAGAAGAAAAAGATTTAATAAAATATATTTCTAATTATAAAAATTTAAAAATGATAGATAAAATTGTTCTAAATATTTTGAAACCAAATACAAATATCAGTTTTTATTATTCACCAGATATTAATTATTCAAAAGAAATTATTGTTTATGCAAGAAGTATGCTTAACAAAAAATTAATATTTTTAGGATGTATGAGACCATCTGGGAAATATAGAAAAGAAATAGATAAATTTTCATTAATAGAAGGAATTGATGGTATCGTGAACCCCTCTTTTGAATATAGGCCAGAATATAGTTTATATGAAAACTGTTGCTCACTTTTTTCTTTAGGCTTGTAATTAATATTAATTTATTTAAAAAATAAAATTTTATATTAATATAAATAATAAAGAAAGTAAAATCTTATTAATAATTTCTAAAATAGTAAAATAAAGATGAAAATTAGAGAAAGAACATTTTTATACATAATATTATCAATTATTTCTATAATTATATTTACTTATTTTTTTAATAATTTCATTGATAACTCAATAATTAACAAAGAATTTCTATATTCAAAAAATTTATTTCAAAGAGAACTTGAAAAACTTATAAGGGAAGACTACAGTAAAAAATACTACTTTTTTCAAACTATTTTTTCATTAAATAATATTTCTGAAATTAATATCAATAAAACCAAAAAAATTAAAATTCCAACAAATTTTGAAAACTATTTATATGAAAACAGTATAGAAAAAATTTTCATATTTACAAGCGATCTAAACCCTCTTTTTATAATTAACCCAGGTTTTTATATATATGATTCTAAAAATTATGATATAGAAATTTTAAGCTTAATTAAAAAATATTTAAGTAACTATTTAAAAAATAATTTTATTAATAGTTTTGATAGGACTTCTAATCCTCAAGATAAAATAAATATTCTTATGTTTAATGAAATAGAAAAATACAAATTATATACTTATTATATTTATTTCTATTTTGATAATAAAAATTTAAAATATTATTATTTTATTTTAAAAATAGATGGAATATTATGGATAAAAAAAATAATAAAAAACTATCCTGAAAATTTTGAAATAAATACAAGATTTTCATATTATGATGAAAAAATAGAAGAAATAGAAAAAAAAGAAAAAACTAAACTAAAAGATAAAATATTTTTAAATTATTATCTAAACGACTCATCAAATAAAGTTTTTGGTTATTTAAATATTTCTATTCCATGGGACAAATATAGTAGTTCTATAAAGGTTAAATATTATATGAACATCTTTACAATTGGTGGATTATCTCTATTTTTAGTAGTATCTATTACTATTCTTTTTTTACATGTCTTAAAACCAATATATGTTATACAAAAAGTTCTCGAAACTGGAGAGCTTGATCTATTTTATAATTTAAAATACCTAAGCTACGAAATAAGAGAAATTATAAAAATGATAATTAACTTCTTTGAGCAAAAACAAGTACTTAAAAGTGAGATAGAGGAAAGAGAATATATTTCACTACAGCTTAAAGAAAGTGAAGAAAGATACAAGACTTTAATTTATAATTTACCTGATGCAGTATGTGTAATAACTGATGGATTTCTTGTTTTTGCTAATGATAAGATTTTCGATCTTTTTCAAATAGATAAAGATAGTTTTTTTAAGATAGATATAATAAACTATATTCATATTGATGATAGATATATCGTTAAAAATTTAATAGAAAATTATAAAAACTTACTAACAAATGATAAAGAAAAATATTTAAGCCCAATAGAAATAAGAATATTTGATTCAAAAAAAACCTTAAAATTTTGTCTTTTATATTCACTAAAAATCAATTTTAATTATAAAGACTCTATAATGCTTGTTTTCTCTGATATATCAAGAATAAAAGAAATAGAAAAGGAAATAATTATTTCAAGAACAAGATTAAGCTCTATGATAAACAATATTCCATTTTTTGCCTGGATGAAAGATACTAATGGAGTTTTTATAGAAGTAAATGAAAATTTTTGTCATTTTTATAATAAAAGCAAGGACCAAATTATAGGAAAAACAGAATTTGATCTTGTTCCATCAGATAAAGCTATAAAATATTATGAAAAAGATCTTCAAGCTTTAACAAGTAAAAAAAGAATTTCATATGAGATAGTAGATGTTATAAATGGAGAGCAAAGATGGTTTGAAGTTTTTAAAAGCCCTATACTTGATGAATATGGAACCCCAATCGGAACTATAGGCCTTTCAAGGGATATAACTGAAAAAAAACTTATTGAAAATCAATTAATAGAAAGTGAAGAAAAATTTAGAGAGATTGCTGAAAATCTAGATGAAGCAATATGGTTAATAAATGAAGAAACTTTGGTTTATGTTAGTCCTGGATTTAATAATATTCTTGAAACTGCTGAAAGCTTTATCAATTCAAACATATCCAACTTACTTAAATTTATAAATGAAGAAAATAAACAAAATCTAGTAAATACTTATCAAGAATTTTTAAAAGATGAAAAAAAGGAAAAAATTGATAAAGAAATAAAGATAGTAACACAAAACAATTCCACCAAATGGTTATGGTTAAGGTTAATAAAATTATCTCATCAAAAAATAAAGATTCTTGGCATAGCTGAAGATATTACTAAGAAAAAAGAAGATGAAAAAAAATTACAAGATGCTCTTAAAGAAACTGAAAAAATAAACAAAGAACTAGTAAAACTCAATGAAGAACTTGCAAAAGAGATAAATGAGAGAGAAAAAGCTAAAAATATATTAAGAAAATACGAATTTATTGTTAATACATCGCAAGAACTTATGGCATTAATAAATAAAAATTATATATATGAAGCTGTAAATGATTATTTTTGTAAAGTATTTGAATTAAAAAGAGAAAATATTATCGGTAAAAGTGTAAAAGAAATATGGGGAGAGGACCTTTTTGAAAATATTATAAAACCAAGAATTGAAGATGCATTAAAAGGAGTATCAAACAGCTATAATGAGTGGGTAAATTTAGGTAAATTAGGAAATAGATTTGTTGCTTCAACATATTATCCTTTTTTTGATTTAGAAAATAAAATTAATGAAGTTGTTATAATATATCATGATATAACAGAACTTAAAGAATACTCCGACCAACTCCAAGAGTTAAATTCTAATCTCGAAAGAATGGTAAATGAAGCAGTAGAAGATATAAGAAAAAAAGATCAATTAATTATTCATCAATCAAGACTTGCTGCAATGGGAGAAATGATAGGAAATATTGCTCATCAATGGAGACAACCTCTAAATTCTCTATCTCTTTTAATACAAAATATTAAAGACGCATATGATTATAATGAACTTACAAAAGAATTTATGGAAAAAATGGAAAATCAAGCTTTAAAACTAATTGAACACATGTCTCATACTATAGATGACTTTAGAAATTTTTTTAAACCAGATAAACAAAAAATTAAGTTTTCAATTAAAGATTCTATAAATCGTGTAATTGATATAGTTTCAGCAACTTTTGATAATTACCGGATTTCAATATATATCGATATAAAGGAAGACATAATGATAGAAGGATACCCAAATGAATTTGGACAAGTCATACTTAACCTTCTAACAAATGCAAAAGATCTTTTTCTTGAAAAGAAAACTGTTAACCCATTTGTAAAAATAAGTGTTTTTAAAAAAGAAAAAAATGTTATTATTGAAGTCCAAGATAATGGTGGTGGATTCTCAGAATCGGTATTGAAAAATCTTTTTCAACCTTATTTTACAACTAAAGAGCATGGAACAGGAATTGGTTTATATATGTCCAAATATATAATTGAAAAAAATATGAATGGTAAGATTTTAGCTTTTAATAAAGAAAATGGTGCTTGTTTTCATCTAATTTTTGAAATTTAAATTATATCAAAAATCAGATTATAAATATTTTTAAAATAAATTTTTATTAAGGATTTTATATGAATGAAATTTTTGAAGAGGGGAAAATTATTGACTTAAAAATTCTAATTTGCGAAGATGATAGTATAGCAAGAAGTCTATTGCTTAATATATTAAAAAGAAAATTTGAAATTATAATTGAAGCTGAAAATGGAAAAATAGGTTTAGAAAAATATAAATTAGAAAAACCTGACCTAATTATATCTGACATAAATATGCCTGAATTAAATGGAATTGAGTTTGCAACTGAAATTAGAAAAGAAGATAAAAAAACTCCAATTATATTTTTAACTGCTTATTCTGATACTAGCTACTTTATAAACTCAATAGAACTTGGAATTAATGGATATGTATTAAAACCAGTTGTAAAAGATAGTTTGTTTAATGTTCTTCAAAAAGTAATCTCAAACTTAAAACTTGAAAGAAAAATTGAAGAGCAAAGGAAAAAAATTGAAGAACTTTATAATCAACTTAATTTCGAGTTAGATATTGCTTCAAAAATACACCAATCTTTACTTCCTCAACACAAGATTCAAAATGAACACTACTTATTTGAATTTATTTATAAACCTCTAGAACAAATAGGAGGGGATTTTTTTGAAATTATAAACATCAATGAAAATGAAACTCTTATTTTTTTAACAGATGTTACTGGGCATGGAGTACCAGCAGCACTTTTTTCAGCTATGTTTAAAGCTAACCTTTATTATATTATTAAAAATGATATAAGTCCTCAAAAAATATTAAATTCACTTAATTTAGATCTCCCAAAAATTTTACCTTCTGACTTTTTCCCTTCTTTTTTTATTGCTATATTCAATAAAAAAGAAAAAATATTAAGATACTCTAATTCAGCACACCCTTCTCCTATAATTTACAATATTTCAAATAATACTTACAAAATATTAAAAGAAAAAGACCCCTTTCTTGGAATAGATAAAAACTATAATTTTTCCGAAAAAAAAATTTTTCTTAATAAAAATGATATACTTTTTATATACACTGATGGATTGTATGAATTTGAAAATAAAAATGGAGAAATAATTCAAGAAGAAGAATTTTATGAAATTTTTATAAATTATTTAAATAATTACAATTTTGATGAAAAAGAAAAACTTTTAGAAAATTTTGTTAACTATATGCTTTCATTATCAAAAGAAAATAAATTTTCAGATGACTTCTCTTTACTTAAATTCGAAATAATATAATAAAGTTCAACATTTTTAAATTTAATTTATTCCTATATTATTCAATTAAAAATTTAATAAATTATAATTAAAAAATATATAATATATAATTTTTTTTAATTTTTATAAAATTATTAATTTTATAAAATATAATATTTTTTAGTTAAATTTGCCTAAAGAATTTATTCCTATACCGAAAATTTATAAAAATATTTATTAATAAATGAAGGTTTAAAATAATATGATACCAAATATATTTTCTATGTTTAATACTGCTTCCACTGGATTAACTGCTCAAAGGTTAAGAATGGATGTTATATCAAATAACATAGCAAATGCAGAAACAACCAGGACACCAGAAGGTGGTCCATATAAGAGAAAATTTGTAATTTTTAGACCGATGGATGAAAAAATGGAAATTCTTTCACCTTTCAGACCACCGGAAGATCTTGAAAAAGAAATAGGCACTGGAGTTAAAGTTGTTAAAATTGAAGAAGATTCTTCACCATTTAGGCTTGTCTGGGATCCAGAACATCCTGATGCTATTAAAACTGGACCAAAAAAAGGATATGTTATGTATCCAAATATAAATATTGTAACAGAAATGACAGATTTAATATCAGCTTCAAGATCCTATGAAGCAAACGTAACTGTATTAAATACAGCAAAACAGATTCATTTAAAATGCCTTGAAATATTAAGGTAATTAAATAAATTTAAAGATTAAAATATTAAAAATAAATTAAAATTATTAAAATAAAATAAAAAAATGTTGATAAATATAAAAATTATTGTATATTAAAGTTTATGGGGAGGGGTATTTATGGGAATAAGACCAGTTGATCCAGTAATTAGTTCATTTGTTAAAGAAACTTCATCTATTATTAAGCCAAAAGAAATTAATATAGAACCAGATGGTTATAAAGTAGAACTAAAAGCAACTTCAGAAAAGCATTTTAATTTTAAACCTAAAAAAGACAATAGTTTAACTTTTAGTAACTACATAAAAGACTCAATTATTTCAACAAATGAGTCTATTGCAAAATCCGAATTACTACAAGAAAAATTAATAACAGATCCAACAAGCGTTAATATAGAAGAAGTAACTATTGCTGCTAAAGAAGCTGAAGTTTCATTGAATCTTGCAAAAACAATATTAAATAAATTAATTCAAGGCTATAAAGACTTGATAAATATTAGATAATAATTTTATATTAAATAAGTATAAAATAAATATAATTATTATAAAAATTTATATTGAAATTATAAAAATTTATAATAAGATTAAATAAAGAAAATTAGCTAAATTATTATTTTATTTTATTATTTTTATTTAATTCTTATAAACTTTTTCTTTTTTGTTTTATTTGGGGAGGGGGAAATGAATGAATTTATTAAGAGAATTACAGAATTTATCAAAAACATATTTTCAAAATTAAACACAACTCAAAAAATTATAATATTTTCTATTATTGGTTTATCAATAATTGCAGTTGTTGTTATAACATCAATTTCATCAAAACCAGAAGCTACTCTTCTTTTTCAAAAACCATTATCTCTTGAAGATTTTGCAAGGGTTACAAAAGCACTTGATTCAATGCAAGCTCAATACAAAATAAAAGATGATAAGTATATTATTGTTAAAGATAAAGAAACAGGGGATAGATTAAGAATGCAACTTGCACAGGAAGGAATAATTCCTGGAAATGTAAAAGGATGGGAACTTTTTGATATCCAGAAATGGACAGTTACTGATTTTGAAAGAGAAATAAATGTTCAAAGAGCAATCAAAGGAGAAATAATAAGACAAATTAAGCTCATTGAAGGAATACAGGATGTAATGTTAAATATTGCATTCCCAAAAGATACTCTTTTTACAACTCAATCAATGCCAGTTACTGCTACCCTTACTATAATACCAGAACTTGGATCAAATATTACAGAAGATAAAAAAAGAATAGAAGGTATAAAAAAAATAGTTTCATATGGTATACCAGGCCTTACTCCTGAAAATGTTATAATTACAGATCAATTCGGAAATATAATATCTGATTTTAGTGGTGATGATATTAAAAATTTTCTTGATTTAACAAAAGAACAAATGGCTATAGTAGAAAGAGAGAGAGTTAAAAGAGAGGTTGTATTAAGACAAAATTTAAAAAATTTCCTTGGAAATACAAAGGTTGATGTACAATTAAATATAGATATAACCTTTGATCAAACAGAAATTGAAAAAAACGAGATTATTCCAGTTGTTGTTAAAAAAGACAATCCAAATACCCCATACGATGATTCCGAAATAAAAGATTCTGTAATAGAATCACAACAAGTTATAGACAAAGAATACAAAGCTCCAGGAACAATTCCAGAGGGTCCTCCAGGAGTTGAACCAAATGTACCACCTGGATATAAAGAAAATTTAGGTCAAACTATAGTAAGTAAGGAAAAGCAAACAACAACTAACTATGCTTTTTCTACCCAAAAGGTAAATGAAAAAAAGACTCCTTATCAGATTCAAAGGATAACATGTTCGGTATGGATAGATGGGAAATGGGAAATTAGAGTTGATGAAAAGGGAAATTATGTTGTTGATAAATCTAGAAAAAGATATGTTAGAGACTATTTTCCCTATCCAGAAGAAGATTTGAAAAAATTAACAGAAGTTGTAAAGGCTGCTATAGGTTATAGCAAAGAGAGAGGAGATACAGTTACTGTCCAAAATATTCCTTTTAACCATGATGAAGAATTTGCAAAAGAAGATGCAATATTACAAAGACAGGAAACTTTAAGAAAAGCTTTATTAACAGGAATTTTATCAATAGTTGGTTTTGTAATTATTATTTTACTATACAAAATAATAGCTGCTGAAATTCAGAGAAGAAGAAAGTTGAGAGAAGAAGAACTTTTGAGAAAACAGCAGGAATTAAGAGAACAAGCTTTAAGAGCTGCTGAAAAAGAAGGAATCGAGGTTGAGCTTTCTATGGAAGAAAAGGCTAGACTTGAACTACAGGAAAATGCTATTAATATCGCAAGAGAACACCCTGAAGAAGTTGCTAAACTTATTAGAACATGGCTTGCTGAAGATCAAACATAGTTTATAAATTTAGAAATCATTTTATTAATTTCTTATTTTATTAATAAAATATGATTATTTAAAAAATATTAGAATTTAAAATATATAATGAGGGAAAAAATATGGCTAAAGGGAAAGATACTAAGACAAAAGAAAAGATCTCTGGTAAAAGAAAAGCTGCCATATTCCTTGTAACAGTAGGTTCAGATATAGCTGCACAAATTTTTAAATACCTAAAAGAAGATGAAGTTGAGCAACTTACATTTGAAATAGCAAGAATTGAAAAGGTTGATGCAGAAGAAAGAGATAAAGTACTTGTAGAGTTTCAAGAACTTATGATGGCACAAGATTTCATTCAAACTGGTGGTATAGATTATGCTAAAGAATTACTTGAAAAAGCTTTAGGTTCTCAAAAAGCAATAGATATAATTACTAGACTTACAACAACAATTCAAGTTAGACCTTTTGATTTTATAAAAAGAACGGATCCTTCACATTTAATCAACTTTATTCAAAACGAACATCCACAAACTATTGCATTAATTCTATCATATCTTGAGCCTAAAAAAGCATCAAACATTATTGCTGCATTAAACCCGGATTTACAAGCAGATGTAGCAAAAAGAATTGCAACTATGGATAGAACAAATCCAGAGGTAGTAAGAGAAGTTGAGAGAATACTTGAAAGACAAATATCTGCAATAGCAACAGAAGAATTTGCATCAGTTGGTGGAATTCCTACAGTTGTTGAAATATTAAACTCAGCAGACTCTACAACAATGAAAAATATTCTTGAAAAACTTGAAGAAGAAGATCCTGATTTAGCTGAAGAGATAAAGAAAAACATGTTTGTATTCGAAGATATTGTTCAACTTGATGATAAGTCTGTTCAAAGATTGTTAAGAGAAGTTGATATGGCTGATGTTGCAAAAGCTCTAAAGAATGTTGATACAGAAGTTCAGGATAAAATTTTTAGAAACCTCTCAAAAAGAAGTCAAACATTGCTTAAAGAAGATATGGAATTTATGGGGCCTATTAGATTAAAGGATGTTGAAGAAGCTCAAAGTAAAATTGTTGCTGTTATCAGAAGACTTGAAGAACAAGGAGAGATCCAAATTGCAAGAGGAGGAGAAGACGAAATTATCTATTAATATTAATATTATTAAAAAATATTACAATTTTACTAAAAAATTTTTAATAATATATAAATGAAATTATTTAAATAAAATTAATTTATTGTTTATTCTATAATAAAAAAATTTTATTAAAAAATTTTGTTATAATTATATAACTTACTTTATTCTTAAACAATTTATATTTTTTAACTCAAACAATTTTAAATTAAAATAAAAAGAGGGTAAAATGCCTAGAAATGTTATTAAAAATTTTCAATTAAAAGATCTTGGGAAAAAGTACATAATACCACCTCCTAAAATAGAAGTAAAAGAACCAATAAAAGAAGAAAAAGGTGAAGAAGAAGTACTATTAACATTAAAAGAACAAGTTAGAAAAGAACAACTTGAAATTGATAGATTAAGAAAAGAATGGGAAGAAGAAAGACATAGAATTGAAAAAGAATTAAATGAAAAGAAAGAAAAAATATTAAAAGAAGCAGATGATCTTGCTTTCTCTAAAATAAAATCAGCGCAAGCACAAAGCAATTTAATTATAGAAGAAGCAAAAAAACAAGCAGAGAAGATAATTCAAGATGCAAGGTTTGAGGCAAACAATATTATTAACGATGCTAAAGAAAACTCAGAAAAAATAGTTGAAGAAAATAGAAAAAAAGGCTATGATGAAGGTTTTGAGAAAGGTTTCAATGAAGGATTTGAAGAAACTAAAAGATTAACTGAAATGTTACATAAAATAATCTCAGAAATAATGAATAAAAGGATAGAAATAATAGAAGGTACTGAATATCAAATTATAAGCATAGTTATGCTTATTGTCAAAAAAGTAATAAAAGTTATTTCAGAGCATCAAAAAACTGTTATTATTAATAATATTATTGAAGCTCTTAAAAAAGTTAAAAATACAAGAAAAATAATAATAAGAGTTAATGTTGATGACCTCCAAGTATGCAATGAAAATATGGAAAAATTTATAAACCTTGTTGAAGGGTTAAAAGAGATTCAATTTGTTGAAGACTCAACTGTAGATAAAGGTGGATGCATTATTGAAACTGATTTTGGTGAAATAGATGCAAGAATTTCTTTACAATTAAAAGAAATAGAAGATAAAATTCTTGAATTGGTTCCAGTAAAAAGAAAATTAATGGGTGAGGGAAAAGAATAATGTCAGTTTATGATAAATATGAACAGGCAATAATGGAAATAGATCCTATAAAATATAAAGGTACTATAAAAGAAGTTATAGGGTTTTTAATAAAAAGTGTTGGACCATATTCAAAAGTTGGAGAACTTTGCAAAATACTAATTGACAATTCCCTTGATAACTTTATAAAAGCTGAAGTGGTTGGTTTTAAAGAAAATGAAGTTTTGCTTATGCCTCTTTCTGAAATGGTTGGTATAGAACCGGGCATGAAAATTCTTGCTACAGGTAACCCTCTCTCCATTCCAGTTTCAGAAAAATTACTTGGAAGAATACTCAATGGCTTAGGTGAACCAATTGATAATAAGGGAGAAATTTATTCCCCAATAAAATATCCTATTTTTAATCCTGCACCATCATCTCTTATAAGAAAAAGAATAGATACACCTCTTTATACAGGAGTTAAAGCAATAGATGTTCCTTTAACAATTGGTAAAGGACAAAGAATAGGTATTTTTGCTGGTTCAGGTGTTGGTAAATCTACTTTACTTGGAATGATAGCACACTATACAGAAGCTGATGTAAATGTTATTGCTCTAATAGGTGAAAGAGGAAGAGAAGTAAAAGAGTTTTTAGAAGATATATTAAAAGAGGATGGGCTGAAAAGATCTGTAGTTGTTGTTGCTACTTCAGATGCCTCTCCACTTGAAAGAGTTAGAGCTATTTTTACAGCACAAACAATTGCAGAATTTTTTAGAGATCAAGGAAAAGATGTACTTCTTATGGCTGATTCCATAACTAGATTTGCATGGGCTCAAAGAGAAATTGGTCTTTCTATTGGAGAACCTCCATCTACAAGAGGATATCCCACATCTGTTTTTACCTTATTACCCAAAATTTTTGAAAGAGCTGGAAATTCTGATAGAGGTAGTATTACAGGAATATATACTATACTTGTTGAAGGTGATGATTTTAATGAACCAATTTCAGATACAGTTAGAGGTATACTTGATGGACATATTGTGCTTTCAAGAAATCTTGCAGAAAGAAATCAATTCCCATCTATAGATGTATTAAAGTCAATTTCAAGGCTCTTTCCTAAACTTGCAAATCAAGAACAAAAGGAAATTGTAGCTAAGTTGAGAAAAATTTTATCTGTATATTATGATAAAGAAGATTTAATTACAATAGGAGCTTATGTCAAAGGATCAAATCCAGAAATAGATTTTGCAATTGAAAATATTGATAAAATTAATTCATTTTTATCACAGGGAGTTGAGCAAGGTTTTGCTTTTGAAGAAAGTTTCCAAATATTAAAAAATATCTTATCGTAAAATTTTCATTTTTTTGAAATAAATTTTAAAATGAATTTTTCAAAAGTAAAACAAACTTAAAAAAACACTAAAAAATAAAAGCAAAACATAAATTTAAAGATAAATAAAAAAAATAAAAATATAAAAAATATTAGTAAGTTTTTATGAAAAAATTTCATTATAATTTTGAAAAAATTCTTAAATTAAAAGAATTTATAAAAAAGGAAAAAGAAGAAGAATTTGTTAAAATTTCATCTAAAATAGATTCACTTAAAGTTAAGATAGCACAAAACAATTTTATTATGATGAATACTAAAAGAGATTCTTCTAATCCTATTATATCTTTATTTACAACAAAATATTTCGATAGACTTGCAAAAGAAAATGAACTATATGAAGAAGAAATTGAATCTTTAATGGATGAATTTAATAAAAAAAAAGAGGAATATGTACAAGCTAAAATTGAAGAAGAAAAATTTAAAAAATTAAAAGAAAAAAAGTTTGCAATTTTTAAAAACGAATTTTTTAAAGAAGAACAAAAATTTTTAGATGAAATATCAACCCAAAATTTTATAAATAATAAAAAAAATTGAAAATAAATTAAAATTTTTTTTTAATAATGTTTTTACTTAAATTTTAGGAGTATTTTAATGGCTAAGGAAAAAGTTAGAAGCTCAACACTTCAAATATTTCTGTTGCTTATATTGTTAATTATGGTTATAATTGCTACAATATATTGGTTCAATTATATTGGACTTTTAAATATTCAGAGAACTATATTTAAGCTATATCAAAAATTTCCATCATTAAGAGTTTCTAAAGAAATTACCGACCCATTTTTAATTGAAAAAGAGTTTCTTGAAAAATTTAAAATTTCCCTTGAAAATAAAGCTTTAGAATTAAAAAAAATTCAAACTGATTTAAATAAAAGAGAACTTGAAATAAATAACAAAGAGGTTGAGATCAAAAAGAAAGAAACTGCTTTAGCTCAAAAAGAGGAAAATATTAATGCAATTTTAAAACAATACGATAACATTAAAAATAATTTAAGAAAACAAGCAATTGATTTAACAAATATGCCTCCCCAAAAGGCAGTTGAAATTATGAATAATATGGATATTCTGCTTGTTTGTGATATTTTAAGAACTATTAATGAAATTGCAGAAGAACAGGGGGAAGCCTCCATAACACCTTATCTTCTTTCATTAATGCCTCCCCAAAGAGCTGCACAAATTCAAGAATATTTAAATGCAGGAGCAACCACTTTACCAAAAAATTATTAAGGAGAATAAAAGTGATTAATCAACTCTCTATAACTGCTAATTTAATTAAAAGTTATAGGGAGGAGGAAGAAAAAAAAAGAAATGACTTAAGGGGAATAGATTTTAGTCATTTCTTTTTGTCCGCATTAAAAAACAATTCTGAAAATTTATATAACAATCAAATTGAAACAAAAAATATTAATATTTCAGATCAATTAATCAATTTAAACAATTTTAATAATAGTAGCGAACCATCAAATAAAAATAATAGTGAAATAGGAACAAGTTACCTTAACAAAGAAAACAAAAACTATTTTTTTGAAAATGAATCCAAAATCATTACCTCCAATGAAAATGAGATAAACAAATCCATAGATAGCCAAAATATTAAAAATCTAGAAAGTATAAAAAAAAATCTGACTGAAGATAAAAAAGAAGATTCTATTTATCTTAAAGATAATTTATTAAGTCACATTAATAATGAAAATAATACTTTTAAAAAAATAAATAATAATGGTGAACAAAATTTTGCTTTTTCTAAAAAAAATACATATATTGATAATGAAACTAAAACTTTTGATAAAAAAGGTAAAATTATATTTAATAGAGAAAATTATTATACTTTAGATAAAAATAATTCAGAAACTTTTGTTAAAAATAGGGACTATGTAAAAGAAAAAATTAATAATTTTTTTGACAATAAAAATAATTTAAAAAACCCAAACAACCAAAACAATACTAAAAATTCAGATGGTACAAATAATAAAGAATATATAAATTTTCCAAAAAATATAAATATAGAATCAATTTTAGAAAATAAAGAAAAAAATAAAAAGTATACAAATAAAAAAGATAAATTATCTCAAGATTTAAATATAAATAATAGACAAAAAAATAAAGATGAATTTTTAAATATTGAAAAGTTAAATAATAAAGAAAAAGCTTATTTAGAAAAAGATCTTGATAATATAGATATTTTTCAAAAAAATCAACTAAAATTAGATAAAAATAAAATTAATAAGTCAGATAATAATAACTCCTTAAGAATAGAAAAAAATGAGCCAAATAAACAAAAAGCTGAAAAAGTTGATAACATTTCAAATAAAGTCGATATTAATAAACCATTTGAATTTAACAAAGATGACTTTTCAAAAATTTTTATAAAAGAATTAAAAACAAATATTCCTCTTAGCTCAAAAAATTATATAGAAACACTCAATTCTATTAAATGGGATATAAATGGAAATTCATACATCTTAAAAATAGATCTTTATCCAGAAGAGTTAGGAAAAGTTGAAGTAATTTTAAGAAAAAACAATGATATAATAACAGGGAAAATCATAACTGAATCAAATTTAGTAAGTGAAAAAATAAAAGAAAATTTAGAATCTTTAATAATTAATCTATATGAAAAAGGAATAAATATCTCATCATTTAATATAGCATCTTCAACTTATAATGAAAATAAAAATAGCGATTCATTTGATAAAATTTTTAATTTAGAAAGTAATTCCAAAATTTTAGAAAAAAATAAAAATATTAATTTTGAAAATAATAATTTAAATAAAGACTCAACAAATTTATACTATACCGATTTATACATAGGAAGGAAAATAAATATTAAAATATAGATCAAAAGACAATAAAATAAAAAAGAGGATTTTATGGATTTAAATAGCTTAACTCTTGATAAAGAATCTATGGTCAAAACTATGCTAGAAGTTGAATCTTTTAATAAAAAAATACTAAATGGAAGAGAATTTAAAAGAGAACTCGGAAAAGATGATTTTCTTAAACTTTTAATAACACAATTAAGATATCAAGACCCAACAAAACCTCTTGAAGATAAAGAATTTATTGCTCAAACTGCTCAATTTTCTTCCTTAGAAGTTTTAAATAACATAAGCTCTAATATTGCTATGCTTCAAAAAGGATTTCTTGTAACTCAAACTTTATCATTACTTGGAGCAGATGTAACAATCCAAAATGGAACAAACCTTATAAATGGTATTGTAACAAAAATAGTATTTATAAATGGGTTACCACAGATTGAAGTTAATGGAGATCTATACTCAACAGCAAATATTATTAAAATTGGATTTAATCCAGCAATATTTAATCAATCTTCTCCAAATGAAAATACCCAAAATACTAAGTCAACTGAAAATATAAAAAATTCTGAGATTAAAGTAAATGAAAATAAAAATATTACAAAAACAAATGAAAATAATTCAGAAGAAATTAAAGTAGAACAAATTGAATTGGATGAGACAAAAAATGAAATAGATATACAAGGAAATAATAATTATACAAATATGCTATAAAATAAATTTTATAATTTATTATTTAATTAATTATTATTCATAAGATTATTTATAAGGAGAAGGATATGTTAAGATGTTTATTTGCAGGTGTTGCAGGACTTAAAAACCACCAGGTAAGAATGGATGTTATTGGTAACAATATTTCCAACATCAATACTCATGGATTTAAAAAGAACAGAGTTACTTTTCAGGATCTTTTATATCAAAATTTGGCTGGTGCTGCTGCTCCTTCTGATGAAATTGGTGGTATCAACCCACAACAGGTAGGTCTTGGAATGAAAATTGCTTCAATCGATACTATATTTACTCAAGGAGCTTTAGAAACTACTGGTAGAAATCTTGATCTTGCAATTATGGGTGAAGGATTTTTTATACTTAAAAATGGTGACAAAACTCTATTTTCAAGAAATGGTGCATTTGGAATAGATAAAAATGGAACACTAGTTTATCCTGCAAATGGTTTTAGAGTTCAAGGATGGAGTTCTAAATTTGAAGGTGGTAAATGGTTCATAAATAATTCAGATCCTATTGGAGATATTATAATTCCTGTTGGTAGCAAATCCCCTGCCAAAGCAACAGAGACAGTTTGGTATAAATCAAACTTAAATTCAGAAACTCCATTTTTACCCCAGGGAAGAGAACCTACACCTGAAGAAATAGCTCAAGCTGTTCATAAAACAACTATTGATATATATGATTCTAAAGGTAATGTTCATCAATTACAACTTTCTTTTGAAAGAGTACAAGGAACAGAAAACCAATGGAGAGTTACTGCTACTTTACTTGATCAACCTGATGTAGTCGTAAATCTTGATGTTCCTGGAAACAATAGAAACAATTCAAATTCAATTATAATTCAATTCAATAATGAAGGTGCAATTGTTTCAGCTTCTGATTTACCCTCAGTTGCTGGAGCTCCCTTTGATATCATAACAAATGGCATATTAAATGCAAATGTATCATTTACTTTACCTGATGGTCAAAACCAGACTATAAATTTAAATCTAGGTACAGCTGGAAAATATGATGGAATTACTCAATTTGCTTCTCCTACTTCAACAAAAGCAGTTGATCAAGATGGTTATCCAATGGGATATCTTGAAACATTTATAATAGATAATAAAGGTGTAATAACAGGAATATATTCAAATGGAGAGAAGATTCCTTTAGGGCAGGTTGCTTTAGCTACCTTTACAAACCCTGAAGGTCTTGAAAAAGCTGGAGATAATATGTTTGTTCAAACTAATAACTCAGGTATTGCTTTAGTAGGTGCTGCAAATACTGCTGGTAAAGGTTCTTTACAAGCAGGTACTCTTGAAATGAGTAATGTTGATTTGTCAGAAGAATTTACTTCTATGATAATAACACAAAGGGGTTTTGAAGCAAATTCAAGAACTATAGTTACTGGTGATCAGATGATACAAACTATACTTGGATTGAAAAGATAAGAAAGTTTACTAAAATTAAACTAAAAAATAAATATTTTTTGATTAATTTATAATTTTTATTAATTTAATTAATATATAAGGATATTTGATGATCAAATTAACAAAATTAAATGGTGAGGATTTTTATGTAAATCCTCACCAAATAGAATTTATAGAAAAAGTACCAGAAACTATTTTAAGAATGCTTTCAGGTAAAACTATATATGTTAGAGAATCAGTAGAAGAAGTTATCGAAAAAATAATAGATTATAGGAAAAAGATAACCTATTTTAAAGATGTTCTTTAACATTTTTTATAAAAAAAATTTTGTTTTTGTGTTTTAATAATTTTATAAAATTTTATTAAATTACAATATTTTATTAAATAATTAAAATTTATATTATTATTCATTTTATATTATTAACATAAAAAAATTATACAATAAAAGTGGGGGAATTATGGATCTTGCAACAATAATTGGTGTAGCTGGTGGATTTGCAATGGTTTTATTTGGTATTATATCTGCAAGAGGCGATATAAGATTATTTATAGATGTACCATCAATTTTTATTACTTTTGGAGGAGGATTACTTGCCTGTTTAGTTGGAACTCCACTAAAAGATTTTATTAATATAGTAAAACTAGTAAAACTTGTTGCTTTCGTACAACCTTTTGATCCTGCATCCACTATAAGAATGTTAATTACATTTTCAGAAAAAGCTAGAAGAGAAGGAGTTCTTGCACTTGAAGATGATATTCAAGAACTTGATGATCAATTTTTGAAAAAAGCTATTCAACTTGTTGTTGATGGTACAGAACCAGAAAAAATAAAAAATATTCTTTACACAGAAATGGAATACATAAATCAAAGACATCAAGTTGGAATTAATATTTTTTCAGAATTAGATTCTCTTTTCCCAGCTTTTGGAATGATTGGAACATTAATCGGACTAATAATAATGCTTGCAAACATGAATAATAAAGCTGCTTTAACCCAAGGTCTAGCAACTGCATTAATAACAACTTTGTATGGTTCAATCCTTGCAAACATTATAGCTCATCCATTTTCTACAAAATTAAAAGAGAGAAATGATAAAGAGATGCTTATAAAAGAAATCATGATAGAAGGAACTCTTTCTATTCAATCAGGAGAAAATCCAAGACTATTAAAGGATAAATTAATCTCTTTTCTTCCTAATGAATTAAGAGAACAATTGCAGAAAGAACTCGGAGACTAAATTATGCCAAGAGAAAGGAAAAAACCTGAAGAAAAAGGAAAAGCTCCTTCTTGGTTAACAACCTTTGGTGATATGAATAACCTTCTTTTAACATTTTTTGTACTTATGTTTACTACTGCTGAAATTGAAGGAGAAAAGATGAGATTAATTTTATCTCCTTTTACTGGAGGTCTTGGACCATTAAAAGGAGGTATGACTTTAGAAGCAGGACAATTTGCTGAAATGGGAAATAGTATAGAGGCACTTCCTGCACAAGAAAAAGGACAGAAATTATCAACTGCTATAGATAAAGCTATTTCATATCTCTCCCCAGAAATTATTGCAAAAAGAGTTCAAGTAAGATTAGATGAAAGAGGTGTTGTCATAACACTTGGTTCAGATTTTTATTTTAAACCTGGTTCTGCAGAATTAAATGATGACGCAAAAGAAGTCCTTCAAACTATATATAAAGTTTTACTTATGATTCCAAACTTAATTAAAGTTGAAGGACATACAGACAATACTCCGATTCCATTTGGCTCAAATCTTTTTCAACAATTTAAGGATAATTGGGAACTTTCAGGAGCAAGAGCTTTAGCTGTTTTAAGATATTTAACTGATTTAGGATTTGATCCTGAAAGAATATCCTATGCTGCTTATGGAGATACAAGGCCTATAGAAAGCAATGATACACCAGAAGGAAGGGCATACAATAGAAGAGTAGAGATAATAATACTAAGAGAAAGCAAATAAATATTAATAATAAAAGAAAACATGTCATAATTTTTTAATAAGAATAAAAAATATTTAAATAAAAATATTATTAAATAAAAAAACAAGATTCTAATATTTAATTTAATTTTATTTTATTAAAAAATTCAAATTCAATTTTAATTAAATTTTAGATATATATAGTTTATAAAATTTAATTATTTAATAAATCAATAATATCAACACATTCAAAAATATAACCTATTTGACATTTTATAAATATTATTTAAATTTAAAATATAACGATAATAAAAATAAATATAAGAACAAATTGTTTTTTGTGTTACTTTTAATTTTTATCTTTTAATAGTTTTTCATATAATATTAAAAATATATTTATTAGATAAATTGTGGAGGTTATTTAATGGCTGACAAATTAGATGATCTCAATAAAGGTGAAGAAGTTTTAGATGAAGAAGAACAAGAAGAAGGTGGTGGAGAAGAAGAGAAACAAGCCAAAAAAGGTGTTAAACTAGTAGGCCCTGGATTTATTAAAATAATACTTATTATTATTGGGCTTATACTCTTAATTGCTATATCTGTAACAGTTTCATATTTTGTTACCAAAAGTATGGTTGAGAAACCACAAATGGAAGCAACTTATGAATCTACTACAGCAAAACTTGAACCTTACAGCACATGGGAACCAGGGGAATTCTCTATAAATACAGCTGATATTGATGAAGTTCATTTTGTTTCTGTTAAAATTGCTTTAGCTTTTGATAAAAATAATACTATTTTAGCTTCAGAGCTTGATAGTAGAAAAGCTCAAATTAGAGATATGATAAACAATATTTTAAGCTCAAAGTTTATGAGAGAACTGGTTACAATTGAAGGAAAAAATAATTTAAAACTTGAAATAAAAAATTCTATTAATAATATTTTAAAAAATGGTAGAATAAGTGATGTTTATTTTATAGACTTTGTTGTTCAATAATAATTTTTAAAATTTTGATATTTTAATGTTTAATTTTTTTATATAAAGTTATTTATATAATACCTATTAAAAGGAAAATAATAATATGACAGAAGTATTATCTCAGGATGAAATAGACCAACTACTGAATGCTATATCAACTGGTGATACTAGTATAGAAACAGTTTCAAAAACTACTGTACAAAAAAAGATAAGAATATACGATTTTAAAAGACCTTCTAGGTTTTCAAAAGAACAACAAAGAGCTATAAATATGATTTATGATTCTTTTTCTAGATTTTGCCAAACTACTTTATCAGCTCTTTTAAGAACACCTATCCATTTTAGAGTTGCTTCTGTAGATGAGTTAACTTATGAAGAATTCACAAGATCAATTCCTAACCCAACCACTATGGCAATTTTAAATATGGACCCATTAAAAGGAAATGCAATTTTTGAAATAGATCCATCAATTTCATTTGCAATTATTGATAGAATATTCGGAGGACAGGGCAAGAGTTTTGAAAATGCAAACAGAGAATTAACAGATATTGAGATTGCTGTTATAGAATCTATTATTGTTAAATTATTATCAAACCTAAGAGAAGCATGGGCAAACTTTGTAGATTTAAGGCCAAGGTTAAGTACTATTGAAACAAACCCATCTTTTGCAACTATTGTTCCCCCTACTGACATGACAATTCTTGTAACTCTAGAATCAAAAATTGGAGATGTTGAAGGAATGAGTAATTTCTGTTTACCACACTTAACACTTGAACCTATTTTAAATAAATTAACACCTCAAATATGGTTCTCTTCAATTTCAAAAACAACAACTGCAGAAAATTTTACAGCATTAAAAAGCAATATAGAAAATGTTCCTGTTGAAATGAGCGCTATACTTGGAACTACCAGACTTAAAATAAAAGATGTATTAGAATTTGATGTAAATGATGTAATATTATTAAATAAAGATGTAAAAAGTGACATAGATATTTATGTTGGAGACAAACTAAAATTTAAAGGAAAGCCTGGTATTCATCAAGGAAACCTTTCAGTTCAAATAACTAAAGTACTTGAAAATAAAGAATTAGATGAAATTTTAACGGAGGATGAAAATGGGTGATCAAGCATTATCACAAGATGAAATAGATGCTTTACTTCAAGGCTCTGATGAAATTTTTGAGGATAGTTCCGCTGCTTCTACCTTTCCTGGAACAATTGATTCCCTATCTGGAGATGATCTTCAAAAACTTAGAAATTTATATCTTGATGTTCTCGATTCACAATCAAATGCTTTGACTACTCTTTTCCAAAAAGATGTTATAATAAGTTCACCAGTTGTGGAACTTATTAATAAAGACTCATTTATGGATAGGATTCCAGTTCCATTTTTACAAATAAATATTCCATTTACTGAAAATATAGTGGGGGAAAATATATATATTTTTCTTGAAAATGATGCTATTAAAATTGGTTCCATTATGATGGGGCAAGATGTTGCTGAACTTACTGAAATGCTAATATCCGCAGTTGCAGAAGCTTCATCTCAACTTGTAGGCAATACACTAACAACTTTTTCAAACAAATATAAAACTCAAATAAAAACTGGGTCTCCATCCCAAATTGTTGTTAGAAATTATAGTGATGCTATATTACCTCCTGATGAATCTTTTATTTTAATTTCTTATAATATTAAAATAGATAATTATAATTCAAAATTCTATCAAATTTTATCATTAAATGCTGCTAAAGGTTTAGTAAATATGAGTTCACCCTCTGTTTCTTTTACTCAACCTCAACCTAAAATGGATAGAATGCAACCATCTTCATCTTATCAAGCTACAACTCCATCATCTCAACAATTTCAGACAGCCCAATTTTCAAGACTTGAGCCAGTTTTAACTCCAGAGGAAAAAAAGAATATATCTCTTATACTTGATGTTGAAATGGAAGTAACAGTTGAACTAGGTAGAACTAAAAAAACTATTAAAGAAATTCTATCTATGGGTGAAGGTACTATAGTTGAGCTTGATAGGCTTGCAGGTGAAGCTGTAGATTTATTAGTAAATGGTAAAAAAATTGCAAAAGGTGAAGTAATAGTTATTGAAGAAAACTTTGGATTAAGAATCACTGAAATATTAAGTAAAAGTGAAAGATTAAATTCTTTGAGTTAATTATTTTATTAATTTAATATTTTTTATTTATAATAATAAGGAGTCTATATTGAAAAATTTCACCAATAGTTTTTGCCTATTTTTTTCAAAAAATTTTTTAAATAATAGGAAAGTTTTTATATTATTTTTTATTATTTATATAATATTTTTTTTATTTTTTAATTTATATGTGTATGGACAGGAAAATAATAATAACTTAGACACTAAATTTAATGAATTAAAAAAAAGTGTTGAAAATCAACAAAATGATCAAAACATTAATTTAGAACCTACAAGACTTCCTATTTTAAGAACAATTTTAATTTTAATTGTATTAATTATTATATTTTTTATTTCCCAATATTTTATTAAAAGAAAAAATATAAATTTAACTATTAATAACCAAATTTCAGAAATTATATATAAAGAACCACTTACAAATAAATCTTTTTTTGGTATAATAAAAATTTTTGATAAATATTTTGCGGCTATTATTGATGAATCGATTAAAATAATATATGAAATAACAAACCAGGAAGAAATAGATACAGCAATATTACTTAAATCTAAAAATACGAATCCTAATAAAAGTTTTTTTGAACTAATAAAAAATATTGCAACAGGTTCAAATAACCAAAATTTTGATGGTCTAAAAAAGATTAAAGAAAAATTAAATTCAATTAAGTGGAGAAAAAATGAATAATCTCCAACTAAATATTGTTAGGCATAAAGCTAATTCTTATATAATGATTGAAGGTGATCATAATTCAAGTTTATTTTATATTATTCAAGAAGGAGTAGTTAAAATAAATGATACCGTTTCTAAACTTCTTGGCTACGGTGAACAAACTCTTCAAAAAGGGGACTTCTTTGGGGTTGTCTCTTCAATGAGCAAATTTCCAAGAATTGAAACTGCTTTTTCTCAAACAGATACTTTGTTGATTGCAATTAAAAATGATCAATTCCCATTATTATTACAAAAATCTCCAAATATAGCATTAAAAATTATTAAAAAGTTTTCAACAGATTTAAGGCATTATGATGAATATATTGCAAAATCAAATATAAAAAGTAGTGGAATGGTTAATGTAAATGAAGAAGATGTATTGTTCAACAATGGCAATTATTATCTTTCAAAAAATAACTATAACTTTGCTTATAGAATTTTTTCAAACTATAATTTAAGTTATCCTGAAGGCAAATATAAAAAGCAAGCTAATGAAAAAATAAATCTAGTAAAACCATATATAAATCCTTTATATACAGAACTTAAACTACAGGGTTTAAATGCTATAGTTCCAGAAAATTTTCTTATTTTCTCAGAAGGGGAAATAGGAGATAAACTATATATAATCCAGAAAGGAAAAATAAAAATTACAAAAATCATTAACAATAGTGAAATATTAATAGCTGTCTTAAAGGATGGGGACATTTTTGGTGAGATGGCTTTACTTGAAGATAAACCAAGAACAGCAAATGCTATAACTTCTGAAAAAACAAATCTCTTAGTTGTTGATAGAAAAAATTTTAATTTTATGGTAATTAATCAACCAGCTATGGCTACAAAACTTATAGAACTTTTATCCGAAAGAATATGGGTTGCTTATAGACAAATACAAAACACATTTATCAATGATCCTATGGGCAAATTATGGGACATGCTATTAATCCAATTGTTAAAAAATAGAGTACAAATTATTCCTAAAGGACAGTTTCAATGCCCATTTGGAATTAAAGATTTAATAAAAATGGTTGGATTATCTGAGGCTGACTTAACAAAATATTATAATGAATTAATTGGAACAAAAAAGATAGAAGAAATAAATGGTAATTTATTTATTAAAGATGTATCTATAGTTGAAAAACAAGCTGAATATTATAAAAAAATCCTAGAAATTCAGAGCAAAATTAAAAAAAATTAAAGGAGTTAAAAATTGCCCTCATTTGATGATAGAATAATTCAAAAAGGAGTCATTTTCCCAAAAGGTGCTATTGTTTTAGATTCAAATCAAAACTTAAAAAAATTAAACTATATATTAAATGGAAGTTTATCTCTTTTTTTTGAAAATATTTCCAATCAAGATAAATTTGTTTTTAACTGTTTTTCAAAATCTATACTATTCCCTTCATTACTTTTAACAAACGAACCAAATTTTCTTAAAATTATTGCTAATGAAGATGTAACAATAGACTCTTATCCATTCCAATTAAATCCAATTCTATTTTTTAAGCAAAATTCTCCTTTTACAAAAATTTTTATAAAATCAATCTTAATAGATTTTAATAATGTTATAAAACAAATAAAATCTTTCATGCAATTATATTTTATGGTTGAAAGACTATTTGATAATTTTCTTATTTTTGTTGGCAACATTAACAATTCAATGATTATAATGAGTTTAAGCAATGCAGATAGAACACTATATGAAAAAATAGAAGATTATAAGAGAAAATTTCAAAAAAATGGAGGATTTTTCCCAAATGATTTCAATATTAATTTTTTTAATCAAGATTTCTCAAGATATTTAGAAAAAAATTATAGTTTTTCAATTGATCACTTAAATTGTGACCCGGAAGGAATTTCATTAATGCTTTCTTATTCTAAAATTCCTCAAAATATAATAGATTCTCTATTGTCTTCAAACCCTGATTTTATATACTACCTTTTTAAATCTTTTTCTAATGATTTAAATTCAATTTTAAAATATATAAAAGAATATTATATCTCTCTTGATAATAAATTAAATCTTCTTTTTTCTGATGAAAATAATCTTTGCAATAACATTTATTCCTATATAGAATCAACTTATAAAAAGAATAATGGTATAAAAGAAGATTTTAAAAAATTCATTTCTGAAAATTTTAACAAAATATCATCAATGTATAAAAATTATTTCAATATTATTTCACTGCCTTTTGTTCTAAATCAAAAAACAAACTCATTAATTTATTCATCTATTTCAAACTCTTTAGAAAATAAAATTGAAGAAAAAAAAGAAACTGCAGTTACAAAACAAACCTCTACAAACTCTTTAATTGAAGAGATAAATGCCATAACTGGAACAACATCATCTTCAACATCAAATAAAATTGATATTGATTCTTTAATTGAAAACAAAATAGAAAGTTCTAAAATTCAATCTTCCTCTGCATTAAATAGTATATTGTCTTTTACAGGATACAATCAAAATGAGGGTATTAATTTAGCAAAATCTCTTAACAAACTACTTAATTTTAAAGATAAATTTGCTGATAATTCTGAATTAAGAAAATTAAGAAAAATTATTCAAAAATCTACATGGGAGCTTTTTTTATGCTCTATTGAAAAAATAATAAAAGATAATTCTAAAATACCTTTCCAAATAAATTTATTTCTAAAATTCTGCATACTAGATGAAAGATTCGTAATACCTGAACATTTTGAGTTTTTATCAAAATTTGATGATAAGTCACACTCTAAATACCCTGTTTTTTTTGCTTTTGACTGGCTTTCTATGATTTATAACGGGACAAAAGTACCTTCTGTTAATGATCTTGGGCAAACTTTTGATGATTTATTAAAAGAGGAAGAAAAAAGGTTGATAAAATTCAAAGATCCCACTCCAATTGAAATTAGAAAATTAAAATTTGAAGTTGAAAATCTTTTTGAAAAAGGATACAGAATACTTACTGATTCACCATTAACAGCTATACCTATTTTTTTATCAGAAAGATTACCAAAAGAACTCAACTCTGTTATTATAACAAAAAAATTTATAGAAGAAGAAGTTCAAAAAATTGTTGACATAGATTACTCAATTTTTTATAAGGAATCTCTCTTTAGAAAAGAAAATAAGGTTGAAATTTTCTATCAAGAAGTTAAACCTGAATTTATTATATTACCTACATTTGGATCCAAAGTTATTATGTGGCAAGATTCTTCTGGTAACAAATATGGTCCTGCTAGATTTCTCATACCTCAATTTTTTATGGGTGATTTCCATAAATCACTATTAAGAGCCTTTGGACAATATAGATGGGAAATATGCAAAACATTTAAAGGTCCATTGTGGGCAGATCCTGTTGATGGTGGATTAACAGGGAAATATCTTGATTATATAAATTTTTACCAAAAAAGCCAAAGACTTGCTCAAGAAATTAAAGAAAAAATTAAGGAAAAATTTTCTCAATTTAGAAATGATAGAGATAAATTTGCATCCGATTATGTAGATTGGATTGACAGTGAATCAAAAGGTATTCTAAAAGTAAATACTCTTGTTAGAGAAATATTTATATTTGAAATACCATTTAAAAAAGATACTTTACTTAAGTTACAAAGAATACCTGTTTTTGAAAAACTTGTAACTCAATTTATTAACAGGAGAAGACAATTAATAGCAAAAGAGATGAGCAAATTTAAAAAATTTGAAGATGAAAGTGGGAACTATCCTCCTGAAATAACTAAATATTTTGAATTTTTAAAATCTTAAAAATACTTTAATTTTTTAAATTTTTATCTAATCAGCAATATTTTAATAATTTTAGCAATTAAATATTATTATTTAATAACTTAATAAACACAATTTTTTGATTTTTATAATTTTTATGATATTATTTTTATATAAATAAATTTTTTTAAAAAAAAATTATTTGAATATTTTATTATTTTTTATTTTATTTTTTGATCGATAATTAAAAAAATGTTTCTATTTGTCACGGAGGACATAAATGGCTAAATTAACTGTAAATAATTTATCAAATTCTGGAATAGATATTGAAAAGATAATTTCTAAACTTGTTGAAGTTAAATCAATCCCAATAAATGAACTTAAAGATACCAACACCTTAATCTCAAAAAAAATTAAATTAATGCAAGATTTTTTAGCTCAATTAAAGGAATTTCAGGATCTTACAAAATCTTTATATGATTATAGATCCCCCTTCGATGAAAAAAAAGGGCTTTCTTCAAATGAATCTATTCTTAAAGTTATTGCATCAAGAAATGCCGACATAGGAAAAAGAAATATTAAGGTATTACAGATAGCTAAAAGTGAAAGAATTTCATCAGATCTAATATCATCAACTGAAAAAATTGATAAAGTCTCCTTTACTATTACAAGTGGTGATACAACAAAAAAAGTTATTTTTAATGGCGGGTCAATATTAGATTTTGTTAATGAAATAAAAAAGCAAGCAGGAGACATTGTAAATATATCAATAGTAAATAAGGATAAAGATAATATATATATCACAATTGAATCAAAAAATGAAGGAATAAAAAACAAACTTATATTTTCTGAAGAAGCTTATCCAATTTTAGAGAAACTAGGATTCTTTATAAAATCTACAAAAACAGATAAAATTTTTTCTTTAAATGACTTTGGAATATTAAAGGATCAAAATACCACAATTACTAATAATAACATTATATTAAATAAAATATCAACTGTTGTTGTTGATTTTCAAGAAAAAATAAAAAACTTTGACAATGTAAAAATCACATTCGATATTAATAAAACTGAAACAAAACCACAAAGTGGAGCTTCTGTTTTCTCAGAAGAAGCTATAGTTGAAGGAATAAATGTAGAAAATATTTCTGTTGAATCCGATCCACTTTTCACTGATAAACCAGCTGAACCTGTTATTAAAGGACCGCTTCAAATTAAAGTTATTGGTGAAAAGGGGGAAAAAATTATAACAATTGAAAATCCTCAAAAGGGTTTTACTATAGAAAAAAATAACTTAAACATTGGAGAAATAACTAAAATAGAAATATTAAATACCTCAAATGATCAATATAAAATAGAAAATTTTAAAGTTGAAGCATTAAAAACAAAAGAAGGATATGAAGCAAAAAATATTCTTCAAAATGCACAGAATTCTATAATTGAAATTGATGGGATCAGGCTTGAAAAATCAACAAATAAGATTGATGATGTTATTAAGGGTGTTACTTTAGAGTTGAAAAAAGAATCAAATGAAGAAGTTCAAATTAACATTGAAAACAATTATGATTTTATTAAAGAAAAAATAATCGAATGGGTTGGAAAATATAATAATATTATAAAGTTTATTAAAGAAGAAATGTCAACAGATAAAGGTGAAGATGGTAAGGTTAAAGGTAATTTTACTGGGGATATTACTTTAATGATGCTTCATAACACTTTGCAAAAAACAATGTCTAACTTTTATCCAGCAGAAGGTAAAATAAACCTTTTATCTCAACTTGGCATTTCAACTGGTAAACCAGGAACAATTCCACAAGAAAAAGGAGGGTTTCTTGAGATTGATGAAGAAAGATTGGATAAAGCTCTTAGAGAAAATATAGGTGATGTAAAAAAATTCTTTGGTTTCGATTCTGATAATGATCTTCTTCCAGACTCAGGACTTGGAGTAAGAATGTATAATGTAATGTTTAGTATGACAGATTTTGGTAAAGGGGCAATAAGACAGAGAATCGAATATTTTACAAAAACTTACGAAGGAAATAAGAAAAGAATAGAAACTTTAACCACTAAACTTGAAGATTATAGGGATAACTTAATATACAAATTTTCAACAATGGAACAACTTGTTAGCACATTAAAAAGCCAAGGACAATATTTATCTAACTATTTCAGCTCACTCCAAAATACAGGTAAAAACCAATAAATAAATAGATATCTATATAATGGTATTTATTAAGATAACTTTTATTAATATTAAGGAACTATGTTTATTTTAATCTTGTTTCTAGAGAACTTCTTATTAATTTTTCAGACACTTCATGTATCTCTTTAGCTAATTTTTCAAAACTTTCAGAAATAACTACTGTATACTCTGTATTCTTAGATATTTCATCTAATAAATTAATAATATCTGATGTTGATTTAGATTCCTCTTCTGTTGCTTCAGTAATTGACTCAAACTTTTTAGACACATCAACAATCTTCTTTATAATATCGTTAAATATTTTATATGTTCTTTTATTTTTTTCTTGTGTATCTGTAATATTTATGTTTGCTTCATTAACAACTGATTCTATTTCTTTAACAACAGAGTTAGATTTATCTGCAAGTTTCTGAATTTCTTTAGCTACTACTGTAAAACTTTTACCCCACTCCCCTGCTCTTGCTGCTTCAATAGCAGCATTTAAAGAAATAAGAGAAGTTTGTTCAGTTATTTCAAATATTTGTGAAATTGCTTCCTTTATTTTATTTATTGACTGAACTAAGTGTTCGAAAGCAGAAGTACTTTCCTTCATGTATTGTAGACCAACTTCTGATAATCTAACATTATCAGACATAGCTTCTGAAGTAATTTTAGCATTCTCAGCAATAGAACTTGTAGAAACATTCCATTCTTCTATTGTAGCAGATATTTCTTCAACAGAAGCAGCTACATCTTTTGCATTTTTTGATAGATTCAATACATATTCATCGATATTATTTTTAACTTTATTCAAAGTTTCAATATTTTCTTTAATAGTATTAATTATTTTAGAATTTTCTAAATTTCTCTCTTCTAGCTCTTCTTCCTTATTTACTACAGATAATAAGAGTTCTTTTGCTATTTTATTAACAAAAAATAAAATAGCTCCAAATGCAATAATTGCAAAATATGTCATAGCAAAGTTATTTAAAGTATTCCATTTTGGATATAAGTTTGGATTTACTATCATCTGAATTATGCTAATAATTATTGCAAGAATAGTTGTTAAAATTACTACCATCGGTTCAATATATCCTGCTGAAAATGCTATTAACACATAAATTAAAGTATAAGACCTATCATTCGAACCTTTAGAAAAGTAAGCAAATAAAATGATATCTAAAGATAGAGATAGAAGAACAATAATTTTAACTATTGATGCATTTTTTTTCCTAAATAAAATAATTGTGGCAGGGAGAAGACCCAATATGCCAAAACCAAAATATAAAAAAGGAGCTTCAATTGGGGCAGTTTTTTTTAAAAATGTATCTACTAAAAAAACAATAGAACCTGAAATTAGAACTATATAAGCAATTAAAAGAACTAATCTATTAACTTTAAATTCATAATCTTTTAGAATA
>JAOAHJ010000011.1 GCA_026415295.1 Spirochaetota bacterium
TATTATACAGCTGTTAAAAGAGGATGTAATGTAGATCAACCAAGAAACCTCGCAAAGTCTGTTACGGTAGAATAGTTATAAATTTAATTTATTTAATTTTTTTATATTTATTAATTTAATTTTCTATTTAATAGTTAATAATTTTAATTTGATTATGAAAAATATTAAATTTTTTTATTTTTTAATAAATATATTACTTTTTGTATTTTTATATTCTTTTCTAATTGTATATTTATTTAAATTCCTATTTAATATTAATAATAATTTTTTTAACTTTTTTTCAATTCTTTCATTTATTGTTTTTTTTATTATTCTTTTTAAGCCTTATCTATTTTATATAATTAGATTTTTAATTTTTTTTACTATTTTCTATTTAATTATTATATTTTATAAACTTATTAATATATATTTTTCATTTTTTTTATTAACTGTTTATTTGTGGTCTTTCCCAAAATTGTTAAAATTATATAATAAAACATTCAATTTTTTAAAATAAAAATATATTTTCCTAAATATGTAAAACAAAAATCAAAATAAAAGAAATCAATAAATTTAATTATAAAAAATATTTTTATTAAGATTAGGTATATATTAATGAAAATAAAGTGTAAAAATGAGGATTTTATCGTAAATGAAATCTTAGATATAAATAATATTGAAAAAATTAAATTTATAATAAATGATAATAAGGTATATATAAACAATAATAATAAAACAGATTATAATAATTATTTTTTTATAATAATCAAAAACAAAAAATCATATATTGAACATTTTGAGCTTATTAATGAAATTTCAGAATTATTTAAAATAAAAGAACATCAAATATATTTTTGTGGTATAAAGGATAAATATTCAAATTCTACACAAATTTTTTCAATTAAGACAAACTTGGAAGAATTAAATAAAAATAATTATCTTGTTGATTTTATAAAAAAAAGAGAAATAGTTTTACCAAAATTAAAATTAAGCTTTTTATGTTTATCAAAAGAAAATATAGGAAATGAAAATCTTATAAAGAATAACTTTTCCATTGTTGTTAGAGATATTATCGAAAATCAAAAAGAATGTATACAAAAAAATATAGAAGAAATAATTCTATATGGATTACCTAACTATTTTGATGAACAGAGATTTGGATCTTTTAAAAAAATAAATGGAATTCCTGGAAAATATTTTTTTCAAAGAAACTATGAAAAATTTTTGGTAACATTTCTCGAACCTTATGAAAATGAAAAAAAAGAATTAAAAGAAATCAAACATTTTATTTTAAATAATTGGAGAGAATGGAATCAAATTTTAAATAAGTTAGAAATATTTTTAGAACAAATTAAGAAAGAATATTATAAAAATAAAAGGAATAAAAACATATTAAAAAAAATATTAGATGAAGCTAAATTTTTATATAGAATAATCTCTTATATTAAAAGTTTCAATTCATCACCTTCTTTTTTTAAATGTACTAAATTTATCTCTAAAAATCTAATTATTCTATTACTTAACTCTTATCAATCAATATTGTTTAATTCTTTATTAAATAATTTTTTATATTTCTTAAATATTAACTATGATTTAACTATTCAAAAATATGAAAAATTAAATAAATTAACTTCTTTAAATTTTTTAACAAACCTTAATGCTAACTTTTTTTATTTTTATAAATTTAAAAATAATAATTATTCATATGAATTTTTTAATATATTAAAAAACTTAAAACTACCTTTAATTGGCTATGATGTAAATGAAAAATTAAAAACCCATAAAATAGAATTAGAAAAATTAATAGATAATTATTCCTTTACAGATGATAATAAATATTTCCTTGTTGATTTTATTTCAAAAAGTTTTAATTTTATTGAAAATAATGTTAATCAATTATTAAAAAAAGAAAAATTAGAATTATCAAAAATGAAAGTAAAATCTAAACTTAATATGGACATTGCAACTAAAATGAGAAATATTATAGTTTTCCCTGAAAACTTAACTTATAAATTTGAAAACGATGAAATATATAAAAACAAATTAAAACTAATATTAAATTTTAATCTTCCAAAAGGTTCATATGCAACTATTTTAATCAAAAGAATTTTTTAAAATTAAAATAAATGAAAAAAGAAATTGAAAAAAAATTTTTAATTAAAGAAAATCTTTTTTACAAAAATATTATTGACCTTTCAAATAATATATTTATTAAAATTCCTATCATCAAAAATATAGTTATTTTTATTATAAAATATTTCTCCTTATTTAACAACAAAAGTTTTATTATTTTTAAAAATTATATTTTTCAATATTATCTATTAAATGAAGTAGATAAAGTTTTAAGATTCAGAAATGAAAAAAAAATTAATTTATTAACTTTAAAAATTAATAGTGAATTATCTACCATATCAATAAAAAGCATTGAATTTGATCAAAAGTTAAATAAAAAATTTTCTAAAGAATTAATAGATTTTATAAAAAAAAATTATAATAATTATATTGAAAAAACTAGATATATAATTATATATAAAAGAAATACACTTGAAGTTGATTTCTTTGATGGTAATAATAAAGGATTAATAATTTGTGAGATAGAAAATAAAAATTTTAATAAAATAATGTTACCTCCATGGATAGACAAAGATATCACAGGTGATATAAAATACTTTAATTCTTATCTTCAAAAAAAACCTTATAAATATTGGAATAACTAAAATTTATGGAAAGAGTACTAAATGAGATAAAAAATAAAATAAGCTTTTTTGAAAATTTAAACCTTTTAACAAAAATTTATGAAAGTTGGGAAAATAAATTTAATAATATAAAAAATATCTTTAACATTAATTGTATTAATTTTTGCAGCAAATGTTGTGATACAAATGTAAATAATATTCAGGCTACAATATTTGAACTCTTAATACCAGCTATTTTTTTTTATGAGCTAATATTTAATAAAAATAAAGAATATATTGAAGATTTATTTCAGTTATACAAAATTGATATTTCTGAAGAGATCTTAAAAAGCAAAATTGTTAATTTTATATTTTCTAATAATATAAATCTAGATAGGTGTTTATTTTATAATAATCAAGAAGGTAAATGGGGCTGCTCTATTTATAATATAAGACCATCTATATGCAGATTATTTGGATTTTCTCTTGTAAAAGACAAATTCGGAAATCTAAATTTTTCTCCATGTAAAGAATTAAAAGAATTCTTATTTTATAATAAGAATAATAAAGACAAATTAATAAATTATAATATTAATTTAAATAATATGAATGATAAAATAAATATTACAAACTTTTTAAGAATAGATAATTATTACAATAAAATATCTAAAAGTAATTTGCCTATTTATGATAAACTTTATCAAGAAGTATTAACATTGAATTATCAATATACAAAAAATTTGTATAATATTAATGAAGCTTTTAAAAAAGCTTTTGAAATTATTTATTTAAAATTTTATATGTTTGAATATAATAATATTAGTTAATTTTATTTATATTTACATATTGATTTTTTATTTATATTTTCTTTTTATTTTTGTTATTTATATTTTATTAAAATCTTTAATAAGGTTAATTATGAATAAAAAGATAAAATTTAATTATAATATAAAAATTCATAACCTTGATAAAATAAGTCACAAAGAAAAAAAGATTTTTAATAGGTTTTTATTTTTTCATAAACCAAATAATTATGAATATGATTTAATAAAAAAATTTAATAATTATCTTAAAATATTTCCTGTTTCAGAAAAGAGGGTTTACTATATCCCATCAATCATTAACAATTTGAATGATTCTATAAAAAATTATAATTCTTTACCTAGTGATAATTCAGAAAAAAATGAAATAATAAAATATTTAGAAGAATTAAATAACCATTTCCAAAAATATTATTTCGGAAAAATAAATACTCAATGTGGAATATGTTATGGATATAATAAATATTTAAATTCTTTAGAATTTCATAAAACAAATGAAATAATAATTTCGTTAACTCCACAAATATTAGTTTTAGGTGATTTAAGAAATATTGATTTAAATAATAATAAAGGTTTTAATATTAATGACTTACAAGCTTTTTATATTTCTGAAAATACAATATTAGAACTATTTTCTACAACACTTCATTTTGCTCCAATATCTCTCAAAGAAAATCCTTTTTATTCATTAATTGTATTGCCTGAAAATACAAACCTATCTTTACAAGAAGATTTAAAAGAAATAAGAAAAGAAATAAAAGATAAAATCTCAAACGGTACTGAAAAAATTTTTGATTATAATTATTTTTTATTTGCAAAAAACAAATGGCTTTTTACTCACAGAGACTCTCCACAGTTTAAAATGGATGCTTTAGAATTTATAAAAACAAAAGAGAGACTACAATTAATAGATTAAACTTAAAGTTTAATAATTTTATTTAAGAGGTTTAAATGAAATCATTAAATATTAAAATGCCTATAAACTTTGTTCTAAGTGGTGGGGCAGCCAAAGGATTTATCCATATTGGAGTTTTAAAAGCTTTTGAGGAAATTGGAATACTTCCTTCATCAATAACTGGAACAAGTGCAGGGGCTTTATTTGGAGCTCTATTTGCTATATATGGCAATTTTAAGCAATGTAATGAAAAGATTGATTTTTTCTTAAATTCTAAAATATATAAAGAATTTAAAGAAAAATATCTTTCAACTGATCTTTTTAATAAAAAAGAGAAAAACAATGAAAATATAATAACCTTTTTTAAAAAAAAAGAGAAATTCAAAACCAAATTTTCCAAAATTACAAATTTTATTACTGAAAAGATTACATCGGTTATTAAAGATACAAAATCTATTTTTAATTTGTTTGATGATTCAGCACTAATTGAACCGGATGATATAAATAAAGTATATGAAGAAATTTTCAATGATTATACTTTAGAAAAACTCAAGATTCCTTTTATAGCCGTATCAACAGATATAAATAGCAAGTCCACTTTTTGTTTTAAAAAAGGAAATTTAGCCCAAGCTATTAAAGCAAGTACTGCAATTCCTTTTATATTTCCACCAGTTAAAATCGAAGATAAAATACTTTATGATGGAGGTATCTCGTCTAATTTACCGGTAAATGAATCAAAAGATAATTTTCAAGAAGGAATATATATAGGAGTAGACTTAGCTTCAAAGCCTTTACCTTTAGATGAAGACGCTAGTTTTTTAGAACTTTTTCAACAAATTATAAGTACTTCAATTTATTCAAAACAAATATCAGATGGAAAACTTTGCGATATTTATTTAGCACCAATCCAAGAGCCTATCGGTCTTTTTAATTTTGAACTTAAAGATGAACTTATTAATAAAGGGTTCAATTATATTATTTCCCAAAAAGAAAATATAATTCAAAAATTAAGAAATATATATAGTATAAAAAAAAGAAAAAAAATATTTTCAAATATATTTGGAATTAAACTTGATTAACTATAATATAAAATATAGCTTTATTAAATTTTAATATAATTTTTTTATTACTATATATTTGTTTTTTAAAATTTAATTTTATTAATTTTTAATAAAATAAAAATTTATATATTAAATTAAGGAGTACATAATGATAAAACAAAATTTCAATATAGGTGATAAGTTTAGTAAAGAATTAATTGTAGAAGATAAGCACACAGCTAAATTTATTGGCTCTGGGGGACTTGAAGTTTTTTCAACGCCTTCCTTAGTTGCACTTATGGAATTAGCATCAAAAGAATTTATTGATCCAAAACTTGAAAATGGCTATTCGACAGTTGGGATTGAAATATTAGTAAAACATTTAAAAGCAACACCTATTGGAGACAAAGTTATATGTAATGGTAAAGTAGAAGAAATAGATGGGAAAAAGATAAAATTTTTTCTTGAATGTTTCGATTCAAAAGGAAAAATTGGTGAAGGCACACATTATAGATTTATTGTAGAAAATGAAAAATTCTTAAAAAAAATTTATAGTTAAATTTAATAGTAATAAATATTTCACTCTTTTATCTAATTTATCTAATACTTAACTTTTTCAACTCATTTTTTATTATAAAAAAAACAATAAATGAGAGTAATTGAGTTAAAACTATAAAAATTGTTACAAATATTAAATTTGTCTTAAATAAAAACCCTATAATTGAGCTCCCTATAAAAATAGATATTCCATATATTGTATTAAATATTCCATAACCCAATCCTCTTTTTTTAAAATGAGTAATATCAGCTATAGCCGATTTCATGATAGTCTCGTGAGTCCCCATAACAATCCCCCACAAAACTACAGCCACAATAACAAAAATATTTTTATTCAAAAATAAAAAAAGAGGAATAAATAATGTAAATAGAGGAATTACAAATAAAAGAGTTAATCCTTCTATTTCAGAATCCTTTTTTTCTTTCATTATATCATAGATTTTTCCAACTATCAATGCTACAATAGCATCTATACCCATTGCTATAGAATAAAATAGAGGAATATTGCCATCTGAAAACATATTTCTTTCTTTTAAATAATAACCTATAAGTACAAAGCTAATAAAACCAATAGTTGTTAAGAATGTAAAAGTTGAATAAAGAAAAAATATTTTATTAAATTTATCCTTATTCTCTTCTTTTTTATTATCATTAAGCAATTCAAATTTTTCAGGGTCTTTAGCATTTATAAATGTATAAAATAAAATTAACATTAATAGAACAAATGGAATCCATAGCAAACTAAATCCAAATCTGTATTTAAAAATTAAATCATCTCTTTTAATAAAAAATAGAGCAAAGGTAAATATCAATGGACCTGCAAAAGCTCCAATTTGATCAAAGAATTCATGAATTGCAAACCCCATACCTGTCCCAATAGCTTTTGCATAAGATGACATTAGAGTATCTTTAGCAGGGCTTCTAATAGCTTTTCCTATCCTTTCCAGAACAATAAAAGCAGCTACTAAATACCAACTGTTTACAAGTCCAATCATTGGAACAGAAATCAAAAGACCATAACCAATAAATGTAAATAACCATGGAGCTTTAGTTTTATCGGAAAGATAACCTGAAAGAATTCTTAAAAAATATCCAAAAAACTCTGCAAAGCCAGTTATAAAACCAACTAAAACTATATCCAAATTAATTAGTTTTGTATATGGACCATAAACTGATCTAGCTGATTCATAAATAATATCACCAAAAAGAGATATAAAACCAAACATACCTATAACAAGTAATGCTTTTCTTTTTATATCACTAGAAATACTGTTTTTCATAATATCCCTCTATAATTATTTTTATAATTTTATTTGTATAAATATATTTTAATAATTTTTTTTGCAATTTATAATTAAAATAATTTTAATTATATAATAATTTTTAGCAAAATTAAATTTTAATTTATTTTTTTCAAAAACCAAATATCATATAAATGCAAAATAAATATATTTATTTTATAAAAATAATAAAGAAATAAATAAAAAAAATTAAAAAAATTGAAAATTAAAATAATTACAAAAATAAATAATTTTATTTTAAATTATATTTATTGTAAAATTAAATCCTATAAAATTTTAAAATATTTTGCAATAAAGTTCATAATAATATTATTTGTATAATTTGAAATTTATTTAAAAAATGTTATCTTTTTTTAAGAAATAGTAATGGGTTTGAAAAAATGCAAAAAAAATTAGAAATAAAAAAAATAGGAATATTTGGTGGAACAGGATTTATTGGGTCAAATATTGTTTATTATTTAAATAATAATATAAATAATATTAATAGAAAAAGTTTTCACACTCAGAATTATGAATTAATTTTTAATATAGATGAGATTATAATATTTTTTTCTAAAACAAGATGGAATAATTTAACTAAAGATATTGAAAATAAATTATTCAAATATGTTAAAATTGATATTTTTAATTATTCTGAGCTTATTGAAAAAACTAAAGAATTGGATGTTGTTATTAATTGTTCTGGTTTTGTTTCATTTACAAAAAAGGATAAAGAATCTTTATGGAAAATAAATGTTTATGGAGCTAAGAATATCCTTAAAGCATCTATACAAAATAAAATAAAAAGATTTATTCATGTTTCCTCAATTAGCATATTAAATCTTATGGATACTTCACATTATTTAAATGAAAATGATATTGGATTAACACAATATGAAAAAAAATTTCATTCATTCTCTTCAAATGAAGAGATTTTAACATTTGAAGAACTTTATGAAAAAGGTGATAAATCATTTTTAAAATTCATAAAAAATCCTTATGCTGATTCAAAACTTGCTGGGTATATTGTTTGTAAGGACTTAGCTCAAAATAATGAAATTGACTTTATAAATGTTATACCAGGGACTGTCGTTGGTAAAGGTGATATAAACCTTTCTATAACTAAATTGGTTTACAATATTGATAAAAACTTTATTTTCGGTACACTACCAGGCTTTTCTTCTTTTGTTGATTCTATTGATCTAGCAAAAGGAATTTTTAATTCATTGATTTATGGTAAAAATTTAGAAAATTATATAATATCTGGAGATATAGAAAATAATTTATCTTACAATGAATTTATCCAAAAGATATATAAAATACTAAAGGACTTTAATATTAACAGAGATAACTTAGATAAAATAAATAATAAGACAAAAACCAATAAAATTAGATATAATAAAATATTTTTAAAACTACCTAAGCTAATTACTTATCCTCTATCTATAATAGCAGAAAACATATTTAATAGCAGAAATTTAACATACTCATTGATAAAAAGTGGTTATATTAAAAGTAAAATTGAAATAGAAAAAGCAAAAAATGAATTAAATTATAAACCTGAAACTTCTATAGAAGAATCCATAAAAAAACTTTGTGAAGACTATTTTAATTATGATATAGCACAAACTATCAAACATAAAAATTTTTTCTTTTTTATTAAAAAATATTTCTCAGACCCCTGGGTAAAAAGAAATGGAATTATTTTTGTAAATGGAATTGAAAATATTTATGAATCAAAAAAGAGAGTTTATGTTGTTAATCATCCAACTACATATGATATACATACCATAATAAATATTTCTGATGATAACTTTTATATCCCTATTGATTATAAAGCTTATAAAGTTCCCATTGTTAGTTGGGTACTAACAAATTGTGGTTTCCCTCAAGTTTACCCAAAAGACAATAAACATATTCTTCCAGCAATGAGCAAGGCTTTAAATAATGGATATGCTGTATTTAATTCTATCAGAGGTGGAGATGTAACTCTTGGTCTTGATGAAAGAATTAGAACTGGTGCAGCTGTTATGGCTGATATAAATCAAGCTGATCTTATACCTTATCATATTTATATAGAAAAAGGTAAAAAAAAATTTGGAAAAGTTCCAGGAATAAATTTTAAAATCTATCCTTATACTTTTTATAAAAATGCAATTGTAATAGTAAATATTTTACCTCCTTTAAAATGGAAAGACTATCATAAAGAAAACATGAGTAAAGAAGATTATTATAAAATAATGGAAGAAATTGACAAACAATTTATACAGAAAGACAAAGAAATGGAAAATCTTTTTGAAGAAAAAAAAGAAGAGTGGAAAAACTTAAAAAGAAAAGGTGGAAGTCAAATTAAAATAAAATATTAATTTTATAAATTTATTTTCAAAATAATAAAATATTTTTATATAATATACTTTTCAAAAAGAAATTCAAAATTAAAAATAAATTAATGTTAAATTTATGGAAAAAATATTAATTACAGGTGTAAATGGTTTTATAGGTTCTAATATTGCTCACTATTTTTGTAGCAGAGGGTATGATATATATGGAACTATAAGGGAAAAATCAAATACTTATCTTATAAATGATTTGAATATTAAAAAAATAATTTGCGATCTTAATCAAATAAATGAAAAAATTTTCCCAAATGATTTTGATTATATTATTCATTGTGCTTCTATTGTATCTGATTTTGTTAATTACTTCATTGCAAAAAGAGATATTTTTGATTCAACAAAAAATTTTTTTGAAAAAGTTATAAAAAATCAAAATAAATTAAAGAAAATTATTTATATTTCAACCTCTCTTGTATTAGGCTATAAAAAATTAAATATTTCAGAAAAAAATCCAGGAATTCCATTAAAAAATAATTTTTATGTTAAATTTAAAAAAGAAGCTGAAAATTATATTATCAACTTCTGTAATGATAATAATATTAACTATACAATTTTAAGACCTGCGGATGTTTATGGCCCAAGAGATAGGACATCATGTTTTCACATGTTAAAAGCTATAGAAAGAGGAATACCTGTTATCGTAAGTCATGGCAATTTTGTATTTCCTTTTTGTTCATCAAATACATTATGTGAATCTATTGATGGAGCTATAAAATTTCCAGAATCAGACAAGAAAATATATGTAGTAACAAGTGGAATAAATATTACATGGAAAGAATTCTTTACATTTTTTCAAAAAAAATTCAAAAAAGTACAATGGATATATATTCCAACCATTTTAGCTAAAGCAGCTGGAAAAATCTCCTTTATTTTGCATAAAATATTTCCATCTTTTAAACCTTCATTAACACCATATAGGATAACAAGAATAACATCAAATACATCTTACGATATAAGTGAGACAATAAAAGATTTAAAAATAAATATTTATACTAACTATGAGAAATATTTAGAAGAAATATATCAATGGTATTTAAAAACTAAGGAATCTAAAATTAAATTTTAATTTTTATTAATAAATAATTTTTTAATAAACATTTTTAAAGGAAAAAATTGATTAAACTAACGATTAATTTTTTAAATTTACAATTAGTTACTGTTCTTTTTATCTCTTATGTTATCTCTCTAACTCTTTTAAAAACTTTTTTTTCAATAGAAATTATTAAAAAATACAAAAAAGATGATTATATTTCAACCCTATTTTACTTTCTTTTATTTTTTCTATTTCTTCTCTTTATCCCTTTTTTAATTATATTTATAAAAATTAATTTAGAGAAACTTAGCTTTTACTATTTTAAACAAATTTTATCCAATCTATTTAAATTAAATATAGGAAATTATAAGTTAGGTATAATCTTTTGTTTAATCTCAATACCTTTAATTATAATCATTCAACTTAAACAGGATCCAGAAATTATTAGTTTTTACCCTTTTGCAAAATCTACATTAAAAAACAAAAAAAAATTTTTAATCATTGAATCATTTTATTTTATCTTTTATTACATTACTTGGGAAGCTTTTTTTAGAGGATTTCTTCAAAATTTTATTTTTTTTATTTTAAATCAAGATTTGATATTAAAAGAGTTACTACAAAATAAAATGCCTTACTCCAACTATTTATTTTTTATTCTAATAATATCAATATCAATACAAACAATTATTTCAACACTATTTCATATAGGCCATCCAAAGACTGAAATCTTAGCTTCATTATTTGGAGGTTTTTTATTTGGAACAATTACAGTTATTACAAATTCTGTTTTATATAATATTTTTATTCATGCTTTTTTAGGAATCACTACAGATTTTTTTATATTAATAAGAAAAAATAAAAGTAATCTTTAATTAGAAAAAATATAAAAGATTATTTATTCAAAAAGAAATTAAATATTAATAATTAATTTTAATGTAAATAAAAATATAAATAAAGATAAGGAAAAAAATATGAATATTCTTGTTACTGGAGCAACTGGATTTTTAGGACAAACTCTATTATCATACATTTTTAATGATAACTACTTCAAGGATTCAAATATTTATTCTTTTGTTATCCCAGGTGATAAATTTGAAAATGATATTAAAAAATATGAAAATTTAAAAATTGTATATGGGGATATCAGAAATTATGAAGACACTTTAAAAGCAACCAGAAACATTGATATAGTAATAAACTGCGCTGGGCTTATATCTTATTGGAAAAAAGATTTGCCAAAATTACTAGATATTAATTATAAAGGGGTTTCTAATATTGTCAATTCTTGTATAATAAATAATATAAAAAAATTAATTCATATATCATCTGTTGGAGCTATAGGTTTCTTTAAAGATGGAACTCTTGCAGATGAAAATACACCATATAATTACCCAAAAAATCTTTACTATATGTATAGTAAGTATTTGGGGCAAAAAGTTATTGAAGATAATATTAAGAGTAATAAAATAAATGCTATAATTCTTTGTCCAGCTTCTATTATGGGACCTGGAGATCCTGATATTAATACTCCTCATAATCAGATATATAAGAGGGTTTATGAAGGTAAATTTTTTGGATGCTTTTCTGGCGGGCTTGCAGTTGTAGATGTTAGAGATATTGTTAAAATAATAATAAAGATCATAAAAAATAATTACAAAAATGATAAATATCTCATAGTTGGAAAAAATCTTCGATATAAAGAAGTAATTAAAACAATCGAAAAATATTCTGGTAAAAAAACATATCCTTTTTCAATTACACCATTTATATTAACATTTGCTGGATCAATCCTAGAAACTATATCTTTAATAACTAATAAAAAACCATTACTTACAAAAGCTTATGGAAGGCTGAGTGGCTGGAAAGCTTATTATTCAAATAAAAAAAGCATTGAAACTTTTAACCATTCATATATTGATTTTGATAAAACTATAGAAGATTCCTGTAAATATTTTGAAGAAAAATTTCTTAAAAATAACTTTTAAAAAGATCTATTAAAAAGTGTTTTTAGAAAGAGAATAATTACAAATAATTTTATTTAGTTATTATTATTATATTTTTATTTTTATACTATATATTTATAAAGATATTTGAAATCTTTTATCTTAACAATATTATATTTTTTAATTAGTTCTTCTTCTAACAAATAATCTTTTTTAGAATCAAATCTTTTCTTATTTTTCTCTATTTCAGGGTAACCTCTTTCAACAAATATAATATTCATTCCACAATTTATCCCAAGATATACATCAGATATTCTATCTCCAATAATATAACTTTTGCTTAAATCTATATTATAAAGAGCTTCTGCTCTTTTAATATTTAATACTTCTGGTTTTCTACAATTGCAATTCTCTTCTGGCATGTGAGGACAATAAAAATAATTAATAAAAACTATTCCATTTAAAAGAAAATAATTTATAAATTTTTTCATGTTTTGATCAAATATATCTTTTGAAAAAAATCCTCTATTTATACCTGATTGATTTGTTATTATAAAAAGTAAATATTCTCTTTCTTTTAAAAAAAATAATCCTTCCAAAACATCATCAAAAATTAAAGATTCATTAAAATTTGGATCATATCCATTATCTTTAATTAAAGTATTTTCCTTATCAAAAAAAATAGCTTTATTCTTCATAATAATAATATCCTTCAAAAAGAATATGTGAATTAACTTTTTGATAAATCAAATCATTATAATTATAATTTCTTATTATCCCACCCTTATGAAAAAGATCAATATATGTTGAATTAATAATTAGATCAATATTTTTTGCATTCTCTTTTATATTTAAATTATCTTTTAAATCATCAAAGCAATTAAATAGAATAAATGCAGTTGATGCCGAAGCAGTTCCACATGCAAAAGTCTCCTTTGATCCTCTTTCGTATGTTCTTATATAAACATTGTTATTAAAAAAGTATACAATGGAGACATTTACCACTTCTGTTCCATTTTTCCAATCATTATAAAAAAAATTCTCATGAGTAAATATAAAAAGCCTATCTAAATTAAACGAGTAAAATTGACTAATATCCTTAAAATAATTATCATTAAAAAAATAAATAAAATGTTTATTTCCAATATCAACAGAATAAAGTAAAAAATTAAATTCTAAAAAATTAATTATTAAACCCTTAAAATTTTTATCTATAATAGGGCTACCTATATTTACAAGATAATTATTTTCATACTTTATAATCTTTTTTACTCCACTATCTGTTAAAATAAATAAAAAATCATTGTCTTTTAAATTTTCTATTTCTCCAATAGATTCCAGAAAAATAATACCTCCCTTTAATCCATTCCCACACATGTTTGCTTTTGAACCATCTGAGTTAAAAATTTTCATATAATACTTTTTATTAGACAATTTAGTAAAAACTATAAGCCCATCTGAAGCTAAACCATCAATAGATGAACTAACTTTTTTTGAAAATTTTCCATAAAATATATCATCTCGCATCTCTTTTTCAAATATGTAGATATAATTGTTATGATTATTATCAATTTTTTTTAAAAATATTTTTTCCATAATTAATTATTTTTTCCCTTATAATTTTTAATTCTTTCTATTTCATTAATATTTTTATTTTCTTTTATATCTATATTACCATCATTATTAATATTATTGACTGGTTCATCATCTTTATTATTATTATTGTTTATAATATCAATTATTTGTTTATAATCTGAATCGATCTTTTCAATATTTCTCTGCATTCTTAAATGATTAAAAAAGTAAAAACTTTTTTTATTAATATAATCTAAAATACTCATAATTAAAAAAAATATTGCTACTATAAAAAATAAAAGATCTTTTAATTTTATTTTTTTAATCATAAATACCTCTATTCTATTATAATTTTATTTCAAGATTATCAGATCACTATATTTATTTTATTTCCACAATGTTTACATAAATTACCATCTAAACCCAAAACCTTTGAAAAAAATCCTTTTCTTTCTATTAGTAAGCTTTTACAATTCGGACAAATAGTATCTTCATATCCGCCATAAAAATTTCCAGTATAAACATATTTTAAATATTTTTTACATATATCAGCTAATCTAACTATTTTATCTGTGTTAGTTGGGGGAATGCTCATTTTATATTGTGGAAAATATCTTGAAAGATGAAGAGGGATATCAGCTGAGAGTGAAAAGATAAATTTAGCAATATTTTCGATCTCTTCCTCTGAATCATTTTTACCTGGAATAACAAGTGTAGTTATTTCAATATGGATTTTACTAAATGTGTATTTTATAAAATTTTTAACAGGTTCAAGAGTACCTCCGCAAATTTCTTTATAAAAAGACTCTGAATAGCTCTTAAGATCAACATTTGCAGCATCTATATATTTTATTAAAGATTCAAGAGGTTTTATATTTATATACCCATTTGTAACTAGAACAATCTTAATATCTTCTAACTCCTCCTTGAGATATTTTGAATAATCATATATTGTTTCATACCATATAAGTGGTTCTGAATATGTAAAAGCTAAAAGATTACAATTATTTTCAATTAAAATTTTTTTTACTTCTTCTTTTGGAATGAATTTTAATGGAATATTGGTATTTTGAGATATAGAATAGTTCTGGCAAAAGAGACAATTGAAATTACACCCTGCAGTTCCAATTGACAGAATCTTTTCCCCAGGATAAAAATGATACAAAGGTTTCTTTTCTATAGGATCCATTGCAATAGAAGAAACCATACCATAATACATTGAATAAATTTTATTTCCTATATTTGATCTTGTTTTACATTTACCAAAATCTCCCTCTTTTATTTTACATAAATGAGGACAAAGTAAACACTGTACATAGTTTTGATCAACAACTTGAAAATATATAGACTCTTTCATCATGCAAAATCTCCAATTTCAAAAATAATAAATTTTCTTAAACTGTTACTAATATATCCAGTTAAGTAACCTGTAAATATAGATAAAACAGTAATAAAAAATATAAGATTAAACCCATAAATATCATTAATAAAAAATAAAGAATAAAATAAAAGTTGAAAAAAGTTAGAAAAAAATGAGAAAAAAATAGAAATTCCTGAAATAGAAAAATAATTTAAAATATTAACTGATAAATCAAAATTATTTTCTCTTATAATAATATTGTTTTTATTGCTTTTTTTCAAATAAATATACTTTATAAGAATACTTTGATAAAAATATAAACTCAAAGAAATAAGTTTAATTAAAATAATTCCAAAAAAAATACCTATAGCCCCAACAATTGACAAGAGAAAAGTTGGAGAAAGTATAGTTCCAGAAAAAATTGCAGAAATTATTGATTTTAAAACAAGGAGAAAAAATACATCTTTTAAATTCAAATTTTCAAATACCAAAAGAAAAGGAATATTAGAAAAGCCAATTTTGATAAAAATTAAAGGCTTTGGTAGAATATTCTCAATAGCACCAAATATACTTGATAAGGCTATAATATAATATATTAGATCTTTTTTATCATTAAATTTTAACTTATACATTTTTCAAGGTTTTTAATAACTTATAGAATCTATATTTTCAATTTTCTTTCTTTTGCAAACAACTTTAATAATTAACCCATTTGGAACACAATATATACATTCCCCATTATTTTTCTTTTTGCCCATTAAAATACAAATTCCATTTGGACAATCACTTTTAGAGACCCAAACTTCACCATTTTCAATATTTATTTGAATTTTACCATCTTTAAATAAAATAGTTTTGTCTTCTTTTAATGAATAAAGATAAGTTTTATTTTTATATTTTATATAAACTGTATCCTCTTCAAAATAGTATTGATTTGAACTATTTAAAATAAAAAAAAATAAAATATTTAGAAAAATTATTACTATAAGTAATAGTAAATCATACTTTTTAAAATTCATTTTATGACTTTCTTTAAATTTTCTTCATTAAAAACAATATCAGATTTTTCCATCAAAGAATCAATATAATTGTAAAAAAGTTCATTATAAATTTCATCAGTTAAAATTTTCCTAAGTTCATCTTTGATTTCATCAAACTTTTTCTCTTTTACATCAATTACATCTTCAACCATATATCTATAATATTCTTCTCCATACTCAATAAAAGGTGTAATATTGCCAATATTCGTATTCTTTATTATTCTACCTATACCTTCATCAAAAGCTTCAACAGGTAAAGGTTCAAGTAACCCTCCATCAAGTTTAAAAGTATCCTCTGAAAACTCTTTTACTAGATCAGCAAATGCAACCCCTTCTTCTAGTTTCTTATCTATAATATCTTTATTTTTATTATAATTTTCTTTCGATAAAGTCATCTGTCTTAATTTATATAATCTTTTAGGTGTTAAAAAATCTTTATTTTTTTGATAATATTCATAAAGATCCTTTTCTTCAAAACTTATTTTATCATAAACTTCTCTTTTTAACATAATTTTTAGTAATATTTCTTCTTTTAATGATTCATCAAACTCTTGAATTGTGATATTTTTATCATCAAGTATAACTTCAAATTCAATATCTTGGCCAAATCCCTTAATAAATTTCTCTTTCTCTTCTTTAAATAATTCATCTGGAACATCTACATTTTTATTTTTAGCATCTTGAATAATCAATCTTTCATAAATAAGAGAAAAAAGCGTTTCCATAAAGAGATTTCTTAGATCATTTTCATTTAACCTATAATTATCTTCTTTATTTTCAATTTTATTATTATCTTCATTACTAGAATTTATTTCATTACTTTTTTCTCTATAATAATTATCAACCTCAACTTCAAATATAGGTTTAACATTTTTATAGAATATATTTTCACCATTAACTGTACATAATACAAGTGAATCAAGTTCCTCTTTTTCTTTTTTGTTCTCCATTTTCATTTAAACTCCAATTTTTTTATTTGATTTATATTATAATTTGATCTATATTAAAATTTGATCTATATTTTAATTATAATATAGAATTCACTTGTTTAATACTATAAGTAATTTATCCTAATCATTAATATTTTTTATTAAATAATCATAATTAATTTATCATTAATACTATCCAAAATCGATAATACATTATTTATAATAACTAATATAATAATTAACATTTACAATAGAAAATATTCTATAAATATAAAAAAAATTTTTTATCTTTTGTTAATTAATTATAAATTAAACTTTAATATAATTTTTTAAATAATTTTTTGCTGTATTATAAATATCTCCTGCTCCAGCAAATACTATAATTGAATTATTAATATTATTTTCAAGAAATGAAAATAATTCTTTATCATCTTTAACTTCTATAGCATTTATACCTTTTTTTAGCAAACCCTCTACAAATATTCTGGCATTAATTTTTTCTTTATCTCTTATAGAATCTCTCTGCTCATATATCTGAGTTATAATAGTTAAGTCCGCATTATAAAAAGAATCCATAAAGTCATCAAATAATAAATAGGTCCTTGAATATTGGTGTGGTTGAAAGATAAAAATAATTTTTTTCTCTTTATAAAACTCTTTAAACATTTCAAGCAAAGTTTTAATCTCAGAAGGATGGTGTGCATAGTCTGTATAAACTTTATTATCAAATATATCAATTCCTAAAAAATCAAATCTTCTCTCTATACCTCCATAGTCAGAAATACTGTAAAATATTACTTCATTAAACATTTTTAAACTTCTTAAAACAATATAAACACCTGTAATATTCCCGCCATATTTTTGAGAAGGAAACGGAAAATAAAGATCAAATTCATCTATATATCCAAACTCTTTCTTATAAGCACTATTAAAGTATAATTTTGTATAAAAAAGCTCAAGTGAGCTATCGTAACCCTTGTATTGATAATAAACAGTTGGTACATCCTTATTTTTACAACAATTAGAGAGAAAGAATGATTTATCCGGAGTATAAAAAACAACTCTTTCTCTTAAGTATTTTTTAGAACAAATATATTTTGCAAGTTTTCTTTCAAATTTATTGTTTACATGTAAAACTAAATTTTTTATAACTTTATCTTTATTGTGATTTAACATAAAATGTTCTATAAAGTGCTTAAAACTTTTTATATAATTCTTTCCATTCTTATAATAGTCAAGATGATCTTCATCAAGAGAAGTTATAAGAATGATAGTTGGAAAAAAATTTGCAAAAGTCTCCTTATACTCACAGGCTTCACCTACAAAAATTATTTCATTCAATCTTAAAATATCTTTTTCTTTATTTATATTACTCTCATTAACAGCTATTTTATTATTTTGTTCATTAATATAAAAATCAATTTGGAGTTCATTTTTTGTCTGACCTGAAAATTTTCTTTCAAAAAATTTATAACTATTTTCTAAATAGCCACCATTTAATCCAAATTTTTTAATAACGGAACCACACAAAAAGTATGTATTAAAAACATTACTTACTGATTCAACTATTAAGGCTGTGCTAGAACTTTTACCATGGGTTCCAGCTATTGCCACTGATAAATATTTATTAAAAAAATAACTTAGTCCTTCCCCATAACTCATCACAGGAATTTTTAATTCTTTTGCTTTTAACAGCTCAGGATTATCTTTACTTACAGCTTCTGTATAAATAAGTAAGTCTATATCAGATGTTATATTATTCTCTGAATGTTTTATGTAGACATCAATATTAGATTCTTTTAATTTTCTTGTAATTTCATTTTCTTTATCTGAACTACCTGATACTTTTTTCCCCAACTGAATAAAAAGCCTTGCAAGAGCTGACATCCCTATTCCTGATATACCAAGAAAATAAATATGATTTGAATTTTCAATAATATTTAATAATTTTTTATTTTCTTCAAAAATTTCCTCTTTCTTAGAACAAAATTTAAACTTTTCTTTATTGCTTTTATGATTTTTCAAAATATTAAACAACATATACCCTTCTAGTACTTTATAAATTTCAAAAAATAATAATATAGCTTTCTATAAAATCAATATTTTTTATAAATTAAACTACTAATAATATAACTTATATTACTATTATTGTTTATGTTATTTCTATTTTTCTTTTAATTTGCTATTTATATGTTTCAAATCTTTTATAAAAATTATAATTTTTAATTTTTTAAAAAAAAGTATAAAAAATGCTCTTTCTTATTGTTTATTATTTATTATTTATTTATTATAATATTTTATAAAATTTTCTATACTCCTGTCATATGTTTTTTCACCTTTTTGATTAAAAAAACAACCAGGTATTTCACCATTTTTCCTATGATAATCAATACATTCACAACAAATTCCTTTTCTTGAACAAGGTTCATATGTGCAGGTACAATTTTTTAAGTTATTTGTTTTATTCTGACAGGACATAAAACCTCCAATTTATTGTTTATTTTATAATAGCTCTTTTAACTAACAATATATGATCCTCTATGAAAATAAATTAATTTTTATATATAAAAAATCAAGAAAAACATAAAACCTATATAATTTTTTTATCCAAATTAGTTAAGTTTTTTAATTCTTTAATTTTTTATTGAAATTATTTTTATAAATATTAATATATATAATATATTATTTCTAATTTTATATGGAGGAAAACATGAAAATAAAAAATCTTGCCATATTACTTTTAACAATTTGTCTTACTTTTCTCTCTTTAAACTCTTCAAATATTAAACTTAAAAATAATAGTATTATATTTAAAAACACTTTCAAAAATCAAAAACTATTTAACAAAAATTTAACAGATACAATTCCATACGATATAGCTCTTGACTCTTCTGGTAATATATATTTAACAGGTTATACTAATGGAAATCTTGATGGACAAAATAAAAATGGCACACAAGATCTTTTTTTAATTAAGTTTAATTCAAGTGGAGACAAAATCTGGACCATACGGTCTACTGGAGCTGATACAAGATCATATAATTTAACAATTGATTCTTCTGATAATATTTTTTTAACAGGATGGACAGATGGTAACCTTAATGGACAAATAAAATCTGGGTCAAAAACTTTATTTTTGATTAAATATAACTCAAGTGGTATTAAACAATGGATTAAACTACTTGGTGTTTTAAAAATTATTTTTTATAAAATCTAATATTTTTTTATTATTTCTTTTTAATATAATTTTATATAAATCAATATTAAAAATAATAATTTATTTTAAACCTGATTTGATAATATTTCTTTTTGTATTATAATTATTTTATATACATTATAAAAAAAACACTTTATAGGAACTTATTTATGATAAAAAATAAATTTAAAATTAATTATTATAAATTTATTATAATAATTTTTATTTTTTTATCATTAAATTTTTGTTATCCTCCAGTAAATAACAATATAATAATAGTAATAATAATAACAATAATAAATTTGTTAAATGGACTAAATTACTTGGAGTTTCTGGTGCTGAAACTATATGTACTCAAATAGAAATTGACTCATTTGGAAATATTTACTTAATAGGCTGGACAGGTGGTAATCTTGATAACGAAAATAAAACTGGAGCTAAAGATTTATTTCTTGTAAAATATGATCCAAATGGAAATAAACAGTGGACAAAACTTCTTGGGGCAACTGGATCCATTACACAACCATGGGATATAGCAATTAGTTCTTCTGGAGATATTTATTTAACTGGTTCTACAAATGGTCCTCTTTTAGGTCAACCTTATATTGGGACTCGTGATCTTTTTTTAGTTAA